>NZ_JBNCAQ010000018.1:115685-181958 GCF_049808595.1 Streptomyces aurantiaciflavus
CCCCCGCGGGGTGGGGGGGGGGGGGGGTGGGGGGGGGGCCCCCCCCCCCCCCCCCCCACCTCCATCTCGTGGAGATGGCGGGAATCGAACCCGCGTCCAACGGTGCGGAACCAGGGCTTCTCCGTGTGCAGTTCGCTGTGATTTTCTCGGCCCCGGCGATCACGCGAACAAGTCGCCGACGGGCCCAGTCACTGTTTGGTTTCCCTCTTCACCCCGTGACCGGGATCAAGGTTTAGTTCCCTAGCTGATGCCAGGATCCGGGTCGGGAACGAGCCCGGGCTGACACTCCCTTAAGTAAGGGGCAGTTGCCTAGCTACCTGAGATCAGGCGGCGAGGGCGAACTGCGTCGCCTTGGGAGAATCGCTCTTGATAGTGGCGATTATTTTTTTCGGCCTGTGGTTTACGAGATCATGGCCGCTTCCTCGACACGCTTCCCCTGCTTCGACAGCCGCTGTCGAAACCGATCATCCCCATGTTGATTTTTCAATCCCTCCGCAGAGGGCCCGCACCCGCTGTGGAGTGCAGGTGCCATCGTACGTGACCAACGCACACCGATGCCAGCGTATTCCCGGGTGCCGGGATCCGCCTGCCGGGCGACCGGCCTACGCGCCCCGCTGCCGCCGCTTCGCCGCCGCGATCGCGCGGTCCGTGTCCCGGCGGTCCTGCTTCTCGCGCAGGGTCTGCCGCTTGTCGTACTCCTTCTTGCCTCGCGCCAGCGCGATCTCGGCCTTCGCGCGGCCGTCCTTGAAGTACAGGGCGAGGGGCACGATCGTGTGACCCGTCTCCTCCGCCTTCACCGCCAGCTTGTCGATCTCCTCACGGTGCAGCAGCAGCTTGCGCTTGCGGCGCGCGGAGTGGTTGGTCCAGCTGCCCTGGCTGTACTCGGGGATGTGGGCGTTGTGCAGCCACGCCTCACCCCGGTCGATCTGGACGAAGCCGTCGGTCAGCGAGGTCCGCCCCTGACGCAGCGACTTCACCTCGGTGCCGGTGAGGACGAGCCCGGCCTCGTAGGTGTCGATGATCGCGTAGTCGTGCCGGGCCTTCTTGTTCTGGGCGACGATCCTGCGCTTGCCGCCCTTCTCGCCGTCCTTGGCTTTGGCGGCCGCCCCGCCCTGCTTGGGCTGGGACTCCTTCGGTACGTACATTCCCTTGCTCATAGTCCCGCCATTTTCGCACCTGGAGGGGGCTGGAGGGAAAGCCGATTACGCCATGGCCGCAAGGTCGCTCAGGACGCGTCGCCGAGCCCGCTCAGCACGGTCTCGGCCCGCTCCAGCGCCCCGTCGTCGGCCTCCAGGTCGGGGGTGATGCCGGTGCCGTCGACGCCGTGGCCGGAGGGGGTGCGGTAGTGGCCGACGGTCAGCTCGGCGACGGAGCCGTCGGGCAGCCGGTTCGGCATCTGGACCGAGCCCTTGCCGAAGGTGCGGGAGCCCACGACGACCGCGCGGCCGCGGTCCTGCAGGGCGCCGGTGAGCAGTTCGGCCGCGCTCATCGTGCCGCCGTCGACCAGCGCGACCAGCGGTCTGGTGGTGTCGCCGCCCGGCTCGGCGTGCAGGGCGCGCTGCTCGCCCTCGACGTCGTAGGTGGCGACGAGGCCGCCGTCGAGGAAGGCGGAGGCGGTGGAGACGGCCTCGGTGACCAGGCCGCCGGAGTTCCCCCGCAGGTCGAGGACGATCCCGGATCCGGCCGGGGCCCGGCGTACGGCGGTACGGACGGTGTCGCCGACGCCCTTGGTGAACGCGGCGATCCTGATGACGGTGACGCCGTCGGCGAGGCTGCGCACGGTGACCGAGCCGGTGGACAGCCGGGCCCGGCGCAGCGTCTCGGTCCACGCGCGCGTGCCGCGCTCCAGGCCGAGACGGACGGTGGTGCCGGCGGGCGCGTCCTCGGCGTCACCGCGCAGTAACGAGACGACCTCGGTGACCGGGCGCCCGTCGACCGCCTGCCCGTCGACACTGCGCAGCCGGTCACCCGCGCGGATCCCGGCGACGGCCGCCGGCGACCCGGACTGCACCTTGGTGACCTCGATCCGGCCGTCCCGCTCGCGCCGCGCCTCCAGGCCGACGCCGGTGTACCGGCCGTCGAGGGACTCCGCGAACTCCTCGTACTCGCCCTCGGAGTACACCGCGGCCCACCGGTCCCCGCTGCGGCTGACAGCCCGCTCGGCGGCCTCCAGGGGCGACTTCCCGTCGGCCATCGCCTCCTCGGCGGCCCTGGTCACCGCCTCGGGATCACTGAGGGAGGCGGCGGCACGAGCCTCGCCGGACGCCCTCCCGCGACCGTCCCCCGGCAACGAGCCGGTCGCCGCGCCCGCGACGAGCACACTTGCGAACACCAGGGTCAGGGCGGCCCCACGGCCGAAGCGGCGGGAGGGACAGAACGGGTCACGGCCTGACATGGCGGTGAGTCTAGGGGAACGCGAAGGGGCCGCACGGTCGCTTGCCCGTACGACCCCCTTGGCATGCGTCACACCTTGAGGTACTTGCGCAACGCGAAGAACGCGGCCAGCGCGGGCATCAGCAGGCTGGTGGCGAGGATGAGCGGAAGCTTCGTGAGAACGGCGTCCCAGCCGATGAAGTTGATCAGATTCAGCTTCTCCGACAGGGCCAGACCGTGGTCGATGATGAAGTACCGCGCGATCACGAGGAATCCGCAGGCGACCGTGCCGCCGATGAGACCCGCGACCGCGGCCTCCGCGATGAACGGCGCCTGGATGTAGAAGCCCGAGGCGCCGACGAGCCGCATGATCCCGGTCTCACGCCTGCGGCTGAACGCCGAGACGCGCACGGTGTTGACGATCAGCATGAGGGCCACGACGAGCATCAGCGCCATCACGGCCCGCGCGGCCCAGTTCATGCCGTTGAGCAGCCCGAAGAGGTTGTCCAGGATCCCCTTCTGGTCCTGCACCGACTGCACCCCGTCCCGCCCGTCGAAGGCGGTCGCGATGACCTGGTACTTCTCCGGGTCCTTCAGCTTGATGCGGTACGACTCCTGCATCTGGTCCGGGGTGAGGGAGGCGGCCAGCGGGGAGTCGCCGAACTGCTCCTTGTAGTGCTTGTAGGCCTCGTCCTGCGACTCGTAGGTGACCGAGTCGACGACCGACATCTTGTCGAGGTCGGACTTGATCTGCTTCTTCTGGTCGTCGGTCACCGCGCCCTTGGCGCAGTTGGGGTCGGACTCGGCGTCGCTCTTGTTGCAGAGGAAGATCGAGACGTTGACCTTGTCGTACCAGTAGCCCTTCATCGTGTTGACCTGGTCGCTCATCAGGAGCGAGCCGCCGAAGAGCGCCAGGGACAGGGCGACGGAGACGATGACGGCGAAGGTCATCGTCAGGTTGCGACGGAGACCGACACCGATCTCGGACAGTACGAACTGGGCACGCATGGCGTGTACTCGAGGCCTTTCCGTGGACGTCTGCGGGGTCGATCAGTGCTGGTAGCCGTAGACGCCGCGTGCCTGGTCGCGGACGAGGCGGCCCTTCTCCAGCTCGATGACGCGCTTGCGCATCTGGTCCACGATGTTCTGGTCGTGCGTCGCCATCACCACGGTGGTGCCCGTCCGGTTGATCCGGTCGAGCAGCTTCATGATGCCGACGGAGGTCTGCGGGTCGAGGTTGCCGGTGGGCTCGTCGGCGATGAGCAGCTTGGGCCGGTTCACGAACGCCCGCGCGATGGCCACCCGCTGCTGCTCACCACCGGACAGCTCACCGGGCATCCGGTCCTCCTTGCCGCCGAGCCCGACGAGGTCGAGCACCTGCGGCACGGACTTGCGGATCTCGCCGCGGGACTTGCCGATGACCTCCTGCGCGAAGGCGACGTTCTCCGCCACCGTCTTGTTCGGCAGCAGCCGGAAGTCCTGGAACACCGTCCCCAGCTGGCGGCGCATCTGCGGCACCTTCCAGTTGGAAAGACGCGCGAGGTCCTTGCCCAGCACGTGCACCTGACCGTGGCTGCACCGCTCCTCGCGGAGGATCAGCCGCAGGAAGGTGGACTTACCGGAGCCGGAGGACCCCACGAGGAACACGAACTCGCCCTTCTCCACCTCTAGGGAGACATCCCTGAGTGCGGGGCGGGTCTGCTTGGGGTAGACCTTGGAGACGTTGTCGAATCGGATCACGGATGCACCACGGGTCGCCGGGGGTAGATGAGCGTGACCATACGCGAACCGGGTACGCATGCGCAGGCACCGGTTGCGGTTGCGCGGGGCTTGTGCGCTTTTGTACCGGACAGCCTTCGAAAGGGGCCGAGGCCGACGGCCGCGCAACCTCCGGAGGAACCTGGCACAGTGGTGAGGGGGAACGTTCGCGCTCGCGTGAGCGTTGTGTACATGGAAACCGGTGGGGTGCAAGGAGGGCGAGCGCATGACGTACGACCGGCTGGTGTGCGCTAACTGCGCGGCGCCCGTGAGCGAGGGCCGGTGCCCCGTGTGCCGCGCGAACCGCGAGCGGATGCAGCAGGAGAACTTCTTCGCGGGTCTCAACCCGATGGCGCTGATCGCGCTGCTGGCGGTGCTGGTGGCGGCGGTGGCGCTGCTGGCCCACCAGACCGCGTAACGACGTCGTACGACGCCGAAGGGGCCCGGAGCAGGCAAGCTCCGGGCCCCTTCACATGCGCGCGCACGGTGCGTACGAACGCGGCTACCGTCAGGCAGCCGCCCCGCCACGACCCTCGACGAGACGCGGCAGCACACGGAAGCCGATGCCGCCGGCGATCATCGTCGCGGCGCCGATGACCAGGAAGGCGGTCTGCCCGGCACCGGTCTCGGCCAGCTCCTTGCCACCACCCTGGGCGGCCGCGTCGGAGGTGGAGTCGGAGGTGTCGGTCAGCGCGGAGCTGCCGGCCTCCTGCACGGAGGTGCCGTCGGGGGTGGTGCCCGAACCACCGGTGGAGGAGGAGCCGCCCCCGGTGGTGGCGGAACCGCCGGTGGAGTCCGAACCGCCGGTGGAGTCGTCGCCGCCGGTGCCGCTGGAGGAACCGGAGGAGCTGGTGCCCTGCGAGGAGCCGGAGGACGTGCCTGTGGAGGTGCCGGTGGAGGTACCCGTCGACGTGCCCGTCGAGGTGCCCGTGGACGTACCGGTCGACGTACCCGTGGACGTACCCGTCGAAGTACCCGTGGACGTACCCGTCGACGTACCGGTGGAGGTACCGGTCGACGTACCCGTCGAGGTGCCCGTGGACGTACCCGTCGAAGTACCGGTCGAGGTGCCCGTGGACGTACCGGTCGACGTACCCGTCGAAGTACCGGTCGAGGTGCCCGTGGAGGTACCGGTCGACGTACCCGTCGAGGTGCCCGTGGACGTACCCGTCGAAGTACCGGTCGAGGTGCCCGTGGACGTACCGGTCGAGGTACCCGTCGAAGTACCGGTCGAGGTACCCGTAGACGTGCCACCGGGGTCGCATTCCGGGCCCGTGCCGATCTGGCAGGGGTCGGGGTCGCCCGGCGCCTTGTCGCCCGCGCCCGTCAGGGTGTCCACCAGGCTGCTCGCGCCACCCTCGTCCCCGGCGGCCGAGGCAACGCCCGCCACCGTCAGCGAGGCGCCCGCGGCGATCACGGCGCCGGCGGCAATGCGCGCGACCCGGATCCGCGTCTTCTTGGTCATATGGTTGCTACCCCCAGTAGCCGAATTGTCGATGAGGCCGCGCTCGGGGCGGTGATCGACGGAGGTAGTGGTAGCTGAGATGTAGCTGAAGCCCCCCGGTTCACATGCGCCCCAGAGATACGCATGCCACGCTTCACCCTTCCCATTTTTCAAAGCAACGTCAAGGTCATTGCGTACGCAATGTCCAAGTCGGCACGCTTTGCCGGGAGTTGGATCTGTGATTGTGATGCAAAACCCAGACATCACGGGATCGGTGGCGAAGAAAAAAGGCAACCGCCCCTACTTCAGGGGCGGTTGCCTTGTCGACAAACCTACTTCTCCTGCTGCTTGCGCCAGCGAATCCCGGCCTCCAGGAACCCGTCGATCTCACCGTTGAACACGGCCTCGGGGTTACCGACCTCGAACTCGGTACGCAGGTCCTTGACCATCTGGTAGGGGTGCAGGACGTACGAACGCATCTGGTTGCCCCAGGAGTTGCCGCCGTCGCCCTTGAGGGCGTCCATCTTGGCCTGCTCCTCCTGCCGGCGCCGCTCGAGCAGCTTCGCCTGCAGAACGTTCATGGCGGTCGCCTTGTTCTGGATCTGCGACCGCTCGTTCTGGCAGGAGACGACGATGCCGGTGGGGAGGTGCGTGATGCGCACCGCCGAGTCGGTGGTGTTGACGCCCTGACCGCCCGGGCCGGAGGACCGGTAGACGTCGATGCGCAGCTCGGACTCGTCGATGTCGACGTGGTCGGACTGCTCGACGACGGGAAGGATCTCGACACCCGCGAAGGATGTCTGCCGGCGCCCCTGGTTGTCGAAGGGCGAGATGCGCACGAGCCGGTGGGTGCCCTGCTCGACGGAGAGCGTCCCGTAGGCGTAGGGGGCCTGCACGGAGAAGGTGGTCGACTTGATGCCGGCCTCTTCCGCGTAGGACGTCTCGATGAGCTCGGTCTTGTAGCCCTTCTGCTCCGCCCAGCGCAGGTACATCCGCTGCAGCTTCTCGGCGAAGTCGGCCGCGTCGACGCCACCGGCCTCGGCGCGGATGTTGACGAGCGCCTCACGGGAGTCGTACTCACCGCTGAGGAGCGTGCGGACCTCCATCTCGTCCAGCGCCTTCTTGACCGCGGTGAGCTCGGACTCGGCCTCGGCGCGGGTGTCCGGGTCGTCCTCCTCCTCGGCCATCTCGAAGAGCACGGCGAGATCGTCGATCCGCCCCCGCAGCGCCTCGGCCTTCCTGACCTCGGCCTGCAGGTGGCTCAACTTGCTGGTGATCTTCTGCGCCTCGTCCGGGTTGTCCCACAGGGACGGCGCGGCCGCCTGCTCCTCGAGCACGGCGATGTCTGCCCTCAGCTTGTCGAGGTCCAGAACGGCCTCGATCGACTCCATGGTCGAGGAGAGGGACTTGAGCTCTTCGGATACATCGACGACTGCCACGCCTCCAGCGTAACGGCTCCGCCGAGCGGGCAGTGCCGGGCGACCGCCGCCACCGAGGCACCGGCCCCGGTACGGCCCCCGCCGGGGGCGAAGGGGCGGAGCCCCTGGGGGACGGGAAAGGTAAGGGCGGCGGGGGCGGAACCCCTCTCAGGGCGACGCCGGCGCCGAGTTCTTCGTGTCCTGCGGGCTCGCCCCCGCATCGTCCCCCGACGTCACCGCCCACGTCCCGACCCCCACCGCGGCGACCAGCGCCACCGCCGCCGCGCCGAGCGCGATCCGCCGCCGTCGCGCGGACGCACGGTTGCGGGCGGAGCCGGGTCGCGGCGCTCCCGCCGCCCGCGGCACCCGAGCCGTCCCGTGCGCCCCACCCGCCAGTTCGTCCGGCGCGGGCACCCGCATGGACGTGTGCGTGTCCCGGTTGGAGTCGGGCCTGGCCCCGGGAACCAGCGGCACCGACCCCCGCCGCACGCCCGCGGCCGAGGAGGACGCCGGGGACGGCGCGGCCTCGTCCGGCTCTCCCCGCGTCCCCTCCTCCGCCGCCTCCACGTCCGGCTCGTCCACGTCCAGCGGCGGCATCCCCGCAAGCGTCGGCAGCTGCTCCCGCAACCGCGCGGCCAGCTCGGAGGCCCGCAGCCGGGAGGCCGGCGCCTTGGCCAGGCACTGCACGAGGAGCTGCCACAGCTCGTCCGGGATGCCGGGGAGCGGGGCGACGCTCTCCGTCACGTGACGGCGCAGGACCGCGCCCGGATGCCCGCCGCCGAACGGCGTGAACCCGGCCAGCAGCTCGTACAGCACGGTCGCCAGCGCGTAGATGTCCACGGAGGCGCGCGGCGGAAGGCCCTCCACGATCTCCGGGGCGAGATAGTCCGGCGTACCGATGATCTTCGTCGCGCGCGTCCGCTTCGGGGTGTCGATCAGCTTGGCGACCCCGAAGTCGGTGAGCAGCGCCCGGTGCGAACCGCCGGGACCGAGCGGGCCCTGCATGTCCAGCAGCACGTTCTCGGGCTTGACGTCCCGGTGGACGACCCCGGCCGCGTGCGCGGCGGCGAGGCCCTCGGCGACGTCCGCCACGATGGCCACGGCGGCCTCGGGGGCGAGGCGCCGGTCACGGTCGAGGCGGGTGCGCAGATCCGTACCGCGGACGAGGTCCATGACCAGCGCGAGGTCGTTGCCGTCGACCACGAGGTCCCGTACGGAGACCACGTTGGGGTGCTCCAGGCCGAGCAGGGCGGTGCGCTCCTGCACGAAGCGGCCCACCAGCTCCTCGTCGGACGCGAGGTCCTCGCGCAGCAGCTTGATGGCGACGGGTCCGTCCGGCCCCTCGCCCAGCCACACCGTGCCGGCGCTGCCCCGCCCCAGGATCTGGTGGGCGGTGTACCGGCTGCCGATCTTCCGTGCCAAGACTGCTCCTACCGACGCGTGTTGCCGACAAAAGTACGCGTCCGGAGAGCCAACCTTCACCGCGGAGACGGAAATCACCCGCCAGGTGTCGACAAATCCCCAAACTCACGGTCGGGTTCCGTCGCACGGCAAGGCTCCTGGGCCCCGCCAGGCGCCCTGAGCCATCAGGTGCTGTCAGCCGTCAGGCCCCTGAGCAGTCAGGCGCCGTCAGCCGTCAGACCCCCTGAGCCGTCAGTTCCGTCAGGCGCCCGCCCCGCGCACGTCCCCGCCCCGCGCACGTCGACGCATCCACTGTCCCGAAAGGCGCCCCGTTTTCTTCGGGCATCCGTGTCCCGCCCCAGGCACTCCGTCCCGTCAGGAGCCCCGGTCCCGTCAGGCGCCCCCCGAGCCCCCGCCCAGGTCGCCGATCCACCCGGTGACCTTCTCGAACCAGTCGCCGAGCTGCTCCCAGTAGCCCTTGCCCGTGCCGATCCAGTCCTGGAGCGGGCTGAACTCCCAGACCAGCCATCCGGCCACGACCAGGATGACGATCGTGAACAGGCAGCCCTTCAGGCAGCCGAGGCCGGGGATCCTCATCGGGTTGGCGCTGCGCTGCCGCGGCTCGCGCGGCGGCCGGGGCTCCGCCGCCGGACGCTGCCGGGGCTGCGGCTGCTGCGGCGGCGGGGCGTACCGCTGCGGCTGCTGCTGGGGCTGCTGCGGCGGCGCGTACTGCTGCGGCTGAGGCTGCGGGTGGCCGTAGCCGCCCTGCGGCTGGGGCCGCTGCTGCGGCCTCGGCTGCTGCTGGCGCGGCTGCTGCTGCGGGCGGGCTACCTGCCGCTGGGGGCGGCGGCGCAGCGGGTCCTCGCCGGGGTCCAGGTACTGGACCTGGGTCTGCTCGTTGCGGTCGCGGGCCGCGCGCAGCTGCGTCTGCCAGGGGTGCGGCTGCTCGGGCTGCTGCCCCTGCTGGCCGGGCTGGTGCGGCGGCACCGGCGGCAGGACGGCCGTCGGGTCGGCCGCGCCCGCCGGGCCCCCGGTGTGGGGCAGGACGGCGGTGGGGTCGGCGGCGCCCGGCGGGTTCCCGGGGCCGGAGGTGTGCGGGAGCACACTGGTCGCGGCGTTCGGGTCGTACGCGCCCCCGGGGGCACCCTGGGGGGCGCCCGGTACGGTCGCGGGCGCCGGGTCGGGCGCGAGGAGGTGACCCACGCCCTCGGCGGCGGCGATCTGCAGGGAGTTCGCGTGCACCCCGATGCCCTCGGCGACGACGCGCAGCCCGCGCGCGAGGTTCTCCGCGCTGGGGCGCTCGTCGGGGTTCTTGCGCAGGCAGCGCTCGATGACCGTCCACAGCGGGTCGGGCACCGTGGACGGGCGGCGCGGCTCGGCGCTGAGGTGCTGGTGCAGGACCTCCAGGGCGGAGCCGCCGCCGAAGGGCGGACGGCCGGTGACGAGCTCGTACAACAGGATGCCGGCGCCGTAGACGTCGACGGCGGAGGTCTGCGGGCGGCCCTCGGCGGACTCCGGAGCGACGTACGCGGGCGTGCCGACGAACTCGCTGGTGCGGGTCAGGCCCGGGGAGTCGGCGAGGCGGGCGATGCCGAAGTCGGTGAGCAACGGGTGCATCTCGCCGCCGTTCTGCATCAGCAGGACGTTCGCCGGCTTCAGGTCGCGGTGGACGACGCCGTCGGCGTGGCTCGCGGCGAGCGCGTCGGCGATCTGCGCGGTCAGCAGGGCGGCGCCGACGGGCGTGAAGGGGCCGTTCTCGCGCAGGTAGCGGTGCAGGTCGGGGCCGTCGACGAGGTCCATGACCAGCGCCAGCAGATCGCCCTCGACCACCAGGTCGCGGACCCGGACGATGTTCGGGTGCGTCAGGCGCAACAGGACGGAACGCTCCCGGAGGAAGCGCATCACGACATCGGGGTCGCTCGCGAGCTCTTCCTTGAGGACCTTGATCGCGACGGTCTCCCCGGGCTGACCGGGCACGGCCGCCTCGGCGCCCGCGGTCTCGCGCTGGCGGGCCCGCCAGACGGTGCCCGTGGCGCCGCGTCCGAGCGGCTCCTCAAGGAGGTACTTGCTCCCTACCGGACGCACGTCATGCGCTCCCTGCTGCTTGCTTGCGATCTGTTCGGACCCACTTGTTCCGACCCACTGTAGTGCCGTGCCACCGACACCGGCCTGTCGTCTTCCTCCGGGCTTCCTGTGGGCCCTGTGTACGGTTACGCGCCCCTTCCCGTCCATGTTCGAAGGAAAGACGCTCGCCTCGGTCCGTTGGTTGCCGGAGACGGACGTGACCGATCTCAAGCGGGCGTCGGTGGGTCACCTGTCAGGCACTTTTGCGGGCAGAGCCGACCAATCAAGATCACTTGTCTCCCGGTGACGGGCGCATTGTCAGTGACAGGTGCGAGGATGCGTGCAGTACTGGCCGACGTGCTCGTGTGGGGTGGGGGAAGTCCGCGCCCGGGCAGAAGGGACCGCTGACGGCGATGCAGATCCGGCTGACCGTCGTAGACCCGCAGACCCCGCCCGCCGAGGCGCGGGGCCGTGCCGCGAGCTGCGACGTGCTGGTCACCGCGCCCGCCGGCACGGCTCTGGCCGCGGTGGCGTCCGCCCTCGCCGCGGCGGTCTCCGGGGAGGGCGGCGCCGCTCCGTCCGGCGGAGCGCAGCCCGTGCTGTACGCGGGCGGGGAGCGGCTCGACGCCGGGCGCTGCACGCTCGGCGAGCCCCCGTTGATCGACGGCGCCGTGCTGTCGCTGGGCGCCCCGGCCGACCCCGAGCCGCATCCGGAGGTCGACGACGCCCCGGCCCGGCTGGACGTCGTGGCGGGCCCGGACGCGGGCGGGGTGCATCTGCTGCACGGCGGCCAGATCCGCGTCGGCCGCTCCGCCGACGCCGACGTCCCGCTCGACGATCCCGACGTCTCCCGTCTGCACTGCGCGGTGACCCTCTCCCCCGACGGCCGGATCACGGTCGCCGACCTCGGCTCCACCAACGGCACCACCCTGGACGGCACCCCCGTCGGGACCCGCCCCCTGCGCCTTGCTCCCGGCGCCCTGCTCAGGGTCGGCGAGTCGGCCCTGCGGCTGGCTCCGCCCGGAGGGCCGGGCGCGCGCGTGGCGACGACTCCGGACGGCGAGGGACACGTCCGGGTGCCGTGCGGGGACGCGGAAGCCGGTGACAGCCCGGCGCCGACGTCGGGTGCGGCACACGCGCGCGGGCCAGGCGACAGCAGCGGCGGAGACCGGGCCGGCGCTCCCGACTCCGGGGGGCACACGCGCGTGCCCGGCGACGGGCGCTCCGAAAGCGACGGCGGCAGGACGGGCGCGGCCCACGCCCCCGGCGGCCCGGGTGACGCGAGCGCGTCCCCTGCGGGCGTGCCACGCGACGAGGCCATCGCCGCCCCCGCCGGGCCGGCCGGGCCCACCGGCCACACCCACGGCACGGTCGACTGGACCGGCTCCGCCCCCACCCGCGGCGACCGCCCCGACAAGGCCGGGGACGTGCCCCTCGTGCCGGGCCAGGGCGGCGCTCCCCGCATCGAGAGCCGCGGGGACGCCCGGCCCCCGTCGCGGGCCGACGGCTCCGGCGACACCCACGCCGGCCGCTCGGGCCTCGGCTCCTTCACGACGACGCCCGAGGCCCGCGGCCCGCACACGCCCACGCCCCGCGCCGAATCCCCGGCCGCCGCCCCGCCCGGCGGCGCCCATGGCTCCCAGGGTCCCCACGCCCCGTACGACTCCCGCGACGACGCGGGCGGCAGCGCCTCCCGTCGCAAAGGCACGCCCCTGCGCGGCACCGACGTACCGCAGGGCCTGCGCAAACGCGGTGGTCTGTCCGCCTGGGCCCGCCGTCTGACCGGCGGACGCGGCAGTGACCAGGAGACGGCCGCACCGGAGCCCTACGCCGAGGAGGCGGCCGGCGCCACGGCGGTGCCGTCGGCCGGCCCGGCCGCCCCCATACCGGACACCTGGCCGGACCCGGCCACACTGCTGCTGACCGCGCTGGGCCCGGGCCCGCGCCTGTGGGAGCGCGGGCCGCGGCACCCGGAGGCCCTCGCGGTCCGGCTCGGCACGGCGGACCGGGCGGCGCCCGACGGCTCGGGGCTGCTGCCCGCCGTACCGGTGACGGCGGGTCTGCGCGAGGTCGGTGCGCTGGGGCTGGCCGGGCCGCGCCCGCGCCTGGCCGGACTGGCGCGCGCGGTGCTGGCCCAGCTCGCCGCGCTGCACTCCCCGGACATCCTCGAGATCGTCCTCATCAGCACGGACCGGGCGCGTTCCGAGGAGGAGCGCACCGCCGAGTGGTCCTGGCTGGGCTGGCTCCCCCATCTGCGCCCCGGACACGGCCAGGACTGCCGCCTCCTGCTGGCCTACGACCGTGACCAGGCCACCGCCCGCGTGGACGAGCTGCTGCGCCGTCTGGAGGACCACCTCACCGGCGCCGGCACCGCCGCCCCCGCGCCCGTCTCCCCGCCCCGGAGCACCGGCCGCCGCCCCTCCTGGGCGCTGGCGGACGACTCCGCCGACGGCTTCCCGGGCCCGTACACGGTCGTCGTCGTGGACGGCGACCCCGGCGGCGCCGACCTGCGCGAGGCGACGGCCCGGCTGGCGGCGGCGGGCCCCCGGGCCGGCATCCACGTCGTGTGCCTCGCCGAGACGGCCGCCGCCTCCCCCGCCTCGCCGGTGACGGACACGTACGAGGCGGCGTGTGCGGCGGCGCCGACGTTCCGGGCGTGCGGTGCGGTCGCGCTGCTCAGCGGGGACGTGGCGACCGCGCTGCGGCTGCTGCGGGTCGCACCGGCCGGCTCGGACGCGGAGCGGCCCGGCCCGGTGGGCCACGGCACCGTCGGTGCGGTCGACGCGGTCTCCCCGGCCTGGGCGGAGCGCTTCGCGCGGGCACTCGCCCCCCTGCGCCCGGACGGCACGGCCGACGGCGAGCGCCCCACGCGCGTGTCGGCACCGCTGCCGTCGTCGGCGCGCCTCCTCGACGAACTGGGCCTCGCCCGGGCGACGCCCGCCTCCCTGATGGCCCGCTGGGCGGACGCGGCCGACGACACGGAGGCACTGGGCGGCCGGGCCTGGGCCGTCCTCGGCGCCGGACCACGCGGCCCGGTCTCCGTGGACCTGGCCGCCGAGGGCCCCCACCTGCTGATCGAGGGCCCGCCCGGCAGCGGGCGTACGGAGCTGCTGCGGGCGGTCGTCGCCTCGCTGGCCGCCGCCGAGCGCCCGGACCGGCTGGGCATCGTGCTGCTGGACGGCCGGGACACCGTCGGCAAGGGCGGCGGAGGCCATGGCGACGGCCTGCGCGTCTGTACGGACGTACCGCATGTCACCACGCATCTCACCGCCAACGACCCGGTCCGGATGCGGGAGTTCGCGCAGTCGCTGAGCGCCGAGCTGAAGCGGCGGGCCGAGTTGCTCGGGCGGTCGGACTTCGCCGAGTGGCACACGCACCGCGCGGTCTCCGGCCGCATCGTCCCGCAGCGCCGGCCGAACGGCCCCGCGGCCGGCGCCGCCGACCTCGACACCCCGCCCAGTTCGACCCTGCGCCTGCGCCCCGGCGCGGCGGCCCGGCAGCGGACGGAGGCGGCACCGCCGCTGCCCCGCCTCGTGGTCGTCGTCGACGACCTGGACGCCCTGGTCTCCCCTGCCCTCGGCTCCCCCGGCCGGCCCGCCGCGGGCTCCGTCATGCGGGCGCTGGAGGCGGTCGCGCGCGACGGCGAGCGGCTCGGCGTGCACCTGGTGGCGGCGGCCGGCCCGGGAGGCCGTACGGCGGAGTCGGAGCCCGCCCGCCGGGCCACCCTGCGGATCACCCTGGAAGCCCACGGCTCGGGCGCGGACGAACCCGCTCCCGGCCGAGGCCGTCTGCAGGGCGCGGACGGCCGTCTCACCCCGTTCCAGGGCGGCCGCGTCACCGGCCGCATCCCGCGCACGGCGACCCTGCGTCCCACGGTGGTCCCCCTGGAGTGGCACCGCATGGGCGACCCCCCGGCCCGCCGGCCCGTCCGCGAACTGGGCAACGGCCCGACCGACCTCGCCCTGCTGGCGAGCGCGCTGGAGCGGGCGGCCCGCGAGGTGTCGGCGGCGGAGGTGCCGTCGCTGTTGTAGCGCGGTCCCCCGGCCGGCGCCGTGCCGCCGCGCGCTTCCCGGCGTTGCGGCGCGTGCGCCTCTCAGCGCCGGGCGGGCGCCCTGTTCCAGCACCGGTCGGCGGGAGACAGCCCGTGCGGCACCGGTGGACGAGTCCGTTCAGGTTGGAGCGGGCGCCCGGGGCGCGGGTCCTCGGCGACGCCCGGGCAAAGACATGTGCACCCTGCAGTCACGACGCGGTCACGATCTCCCGCTTGACAGGGCACGCGTACTTGCCGACCCCAGGCACCCGGCGTAGACCGGTGCCACGGGACAGCGCTCGAACGTTCGACGAGGACGAAGAACGGGGAAGTGATGCGCAGCACGAGCCACACCATCCGGACACGCAGGACCGTGAAGGCAGCCGCCGCGCTCCTCGCGGGAGCGCTCGCGCTCTCGCTCGGCGCGTGCGGCGGCGACGACGACAAGAGCGGCGGAACCGAGAAAAGCCCGGCCGAGGAGTCGGGCAGCACCCTCACCCTTCCCAAGCTGAACGGCACGACCCTCGAGGTCGCCGCTGTGTGGACCGGCGCGGAGCAGGCCAACTTCAAGAAGGTGCTCGCGGAGTTCGAGAAGCGGACCGGCGCCAAGGTGACCTTCGTGCCGGCGCAGGACCCGATCATCAACTTCCTCGGTTCGAAGGTCGCGGGCGGCCAGCCGCCGGACGTCGCGATGCTTCCGCAGCCGGGCGCCATCAAGCAGGCCGTGGACAAGGGGTGGGCCAAGCCCCTCGGCGCCGAAGCCCTGAAGGAGGTACAGAAGAACTACTCCCAGGGCTGGCAGGACATCGGCAAGATCGACGGCAAGCAGTACGGCGTCTACTACAAGGCCGCCAACAAGTCGCTGATCTGGTACAACGCCAAGGTCTTCGAGAACGCGGGGGCCGCCGAGCCCAAGACCTGGGACGAACTCCTCACCACCGCGCAGACGGTCTACGACTCCGGTGTCACCCCGTTCTCCGTGGGCGGCGCCGAGGGCTGGACCCTCACCGACTGGTTCGAGAACGTCTATCTCTCCCAGGCGGGCCCGGAGAAGTACGACCAGCTCGCCCAGCACGAGATCAAGTGGACGGACCCGTCCGTGAAGGCGGCGCTGACCACGCTCGCGCAGGTCTGGGGCAAGAAGGACTACGTGGCGGGCGGCGCGGCCGGCGCGCTGCAGACGGACTTCCCGGCCTCGGTGACGCAGGTCTTCACCGGCGGCGACCAGCCGAAGGCGGCGATGGTCTACGAGGGCGACTTCGCGCAGGTCAACATCGGCCAGGCGGGCGCGAAGGTCGGCACGGACGCGAAGGTGTTCCCGTTCCCGACCGTGGGCGACACCGCGCCCGTGGTCTCCGGCGGTGACGCGGCGGTGATCCTGAAGGACTCCAAGGGCGCGCAGGCCCTGGCGACCTTCCTGGCCTCGCCGGACGCGGCGGAGATCCAGGCGAAGCTAGGCGGCTACCTCTCGCCGAACAAGAACGTCGACTTCTCCGTCTACCCGAACGACGTGCAGCGCAAGATCGCCCAGTCGCTGATCAAGGCGGGCGACGACTTCCGCTTCGACATGTCCGACCAGGCCCCGCAGGCCTTCGGCGGCACGCCCGGCAAGGGCGAGTGGAAGGACCTGCAGGACTTCCTGAAGAACCCGACGGACGTGGCCGGCATCCAGGCGAAGCTGGAGTCGGACGCGGCGGCCGCGTACGGGAACTGAGCCGGGGATGAAGTCGGCTGCGGCGGCGGGGGTTCCTGGAGCCCCCGCCTCTCCTCGCTCGCGCAAGAGCGTGACCGGTACCCGAAGGACGGTGGCAGCGCTGTTCCTGCTGCCCGCCCTGGTGCTGCTGGGCGCGCTCGTGGTCTACCCGATCGGGTACTCGGTCGTGCGCAGTTTCTACGACCAGTCCGGCGACGGCTTCGCCGGCGTCGACAACTACAAGGCCCTGTTCACGGACGACGGCATCCGTACGGCGCTGAAGAACAACGTGATCTGGGTGGTGTTCGCGCCGACGGTCGCGACCGCGCTCGGTCTGATCTTCGCGGTGCTGACCGAACGGGTCCGCTGGGGGACGGCGTTCAAGCTGGTCGTCTTCATGCCGATGGCGATCTCGATGCTCGCGGCCGGCATCATCTTCCGGCTGGTCTACGACCAGGATCCGGACAAGGGCGTCGCGAACGCGGTGTGGGTCGGGGTGCACGACACGTTCGCGCAGTCCTCGGCGTTCCCCAAGGCCCACCCGGGCCGGGAGTCGCCGCTGAAGCCGGACGGGGGCGGCTTCGTCACGAAGGCGACCGTCTCCGTGGGCGACTCGGTCGCCCTGCCCCTGGTCGGTGTCGCCCCCGACCAGATGCCCGACGACGCGAAGCGGGCCGCCCAGGCACAGCCCGAACCGGGAAAGGTCACGGGCACGGCCTGGCAGGACTTCACCCGCGGCAAGGGCGTCGGCCGGCTGGGCCAGGTCGACGCGTCCGAGCTGGGCTACCCGGGGATGCGGATCGAGGCGGTCAAGGACGGCAAGGTCGTCGCGTCGACGAAGGCCGCCGACGACGGCACGTTCACGCTCCCCGCGGCGGCCGACGGGGCGCAGTTGCGGTTGCCGGCGAGCAACTTCAAGGAGCCGTACAACGGTCTGGACTGGCTCGGCCCGTCGCTGGTCACCCCGGCGATCATCGGGTCGTACATCTGGATGTGGGCGGGCTTCGCGATGGTGCTGATCGCGGCCGGGCTGGCCAGTGTCCCGCGGGAGCTGATGGAGGCGGCGCGGGTCGACGGGGCGAACGAGTGGCAGGTGTTCCGCAGGGTCACGGTGCCGCTGCTCGCGCCGGTCCTCGCGGTCGTCGTCGTCACCCTGATGATCAACGTCCTGAAGGTGTTCGACCTGGTGTTCATCATCGCGCCGGGCTCCTCCCAGGACGACGCGAACGTGCTGGCGCTGGAGCTGTACCGCAAGGGCTTCTCCGAGGACCAGCCCGGCGTCGCCAGCGCGATCGCGGTGTTCCTGCTGCTGCTGGTGATCCCGGTGATGTGGTTCAACATTCGCAGGCTGAGGCGGGAGGTGCGGCGATGACGGCCTCCGTCGAGACCGTGCGGGCGAAGCAGTCGCTGGGCGCGAGCATCGTCGAGAAACTCGGCGGCGGCCTGGTCCGTGTCTTCCTGGTCGTCGTCGGCCTGTTCTGGCTGGTGCCGACCATCGGCCTGCTGATCTCCTCGCTGCGCTCACCGGAGGACATGAGCGCCAGCGGCTGGTGGACGGTCTTCTCACAGCCGTCCCAGCTCACCGTCGACAGCTACGAGAAGCTGCTGGAGAACAGCGACATCACCCACTCGATCGTCAACACCGCGCTGATCACCGTGCCGGCGACGGTCCTGGTCGTCGTCATCGGCTCGCTCGCGGGATACGCGTTCGCGTGGATGGAGTTCCCGGGCCGGGACTGGTGGTTCCTGGGCGTGGTCGGCCTGCTGGTGGTGCCCGTGCAGGTGGCGCTGATCCCGATCGCCGAACTGTTCGGCAAGATCGGCCTGTTCGGCTCCGTCCTCGGCGTGATCCTCTTCCACGTGGGCTTCGGCCTGCCGTTCGCGGTGTTCCTGCTGCGCAACTTCTTCGCGGAGATCCCCCGCGAGCTGCTGGAGGCGGCCCGCCTCGACGGCGCCGGTGAGCTGCGCCTGTTCGCGCGGGTCGTGATGCCGCTGGGCGGGCCGGCGATCGCGAGCCTGGGCATCTTCCAGTTCCTGTGGGTGTGGAACGACATGCTGGTCGCGCTGGTGTTCACCAACGCCGACAGCCAGCCGATCACGGTCGCCCTGCAGACGCAGGTACGGCAGTTCGGCAACAACATCGACGTGCTCGCGCCCGGCGCGTTCATCTCGATGGTGATCCCGCTGGCCGTGTTCTTCGCGTTCCAGCGGCAGTTCGTGTCCGGCGTGATGGCCGGCGCGGTCAAGTAGGCGGCGCCGCGCTCCAGGGGGCGGGCCGTCACCGGTCCGCCCCTCGCCGTTCACCCGGCGTCCCCCGAATGACGTAGGCGGACGTAACCAAGTCACTCCATCGGCCGTTGCGGGGCACGGGCCCGAAAGTGCCTACCGCCCGCGCCGACCCATGGATGTCACCTTGCCCAGGTTCAGTGTCATCGTCCCCGCGTACAAGGTTCAGGCGTATCTGCACGAGTGCCTCGAGTCCGTGCTCTGCCAGTCCTACCCGGATCTGGAACTGATCGCCGTCGACGACCGTTCGCCGGACGCCTGCGGCGAGATCATCGACGAGTTCGCGGCCCGGGACCCGCGAGTGCGTCCCGTGCATCTGCCGGAGAACGTCGGTCTGGGCCGGGCGCGCAACGCGGGTCTCGCCGAGGCGACCGGCGACTACCTGCTGTTCCTGGACTCCGACGACACGCTCACCCCGGACGCGCTGCACGCGATCGCCGGCCGGCTGAAGGAGACCGACGAGCCGGACGTCCTGGTCTACGACTACGCGCACACGTACTGGACGGGCGAGGCGGAGCGCAACAAGTTCTCCGCCCATCTCACCGAGCAGGGCCCGGCGCCCTTCCGGCTGGAGGACCGGCCGGGGCTGCTCAGGGTGCTGATGGTGGCCTGGAACAAGGCCTACCGGCGGGAGTTCGTCGAGCGCGCCGGCCTGACCTTCCCGTCCGGCTACTACGAGGACACCCCCTGGACGTATCCGGCGCTGATGGCCGCCGAGTCGATCGCGACCCTGGACCGGGTCTGTGTGCACTACCGCCAGCGCCGCCGGGGCAACATCCTGTCCACCACCAGCCACCGGCACTTCGACGTCTTCGACCAGTACGACCGGGTCTTCGCGTTCATCGAGGAGCGGCCCGAGCTCGCGCGGTGGCGGCCGGTGCTGTTCCGGCGCATGGTCGACCACTTCACGACGGTCTTCACCAAGCAGGGCCGCCTTCCGCGGGGCGCGCGCGCCGAGTTCCTGCGCCGGGCGCGCGCCCACTACCGCCGGTATCGCACGCCCGGCGCGCCCGTCCCACTGCGCTCCCGGCTGCGCCACACCCTCGTCCACCTGGGCCTGCACCGCACCTACCGGGCCATCCAGGTGGCCGCGACCCTGCGCCGCCGTACGCACAAGCTGGCCACGAAGCTCGTCCGCGCCCTGCGGGCAGGCCTCCTCCAGGCGCACTACCGGATCCAGCTGCGCCTGCCGCTGCGCGCCGACCGTGCCGTCTTCGCCGCCTACTGGGGGCGCGGCCACGGCTGCAACCCGGGCGCGCTGGAGACCGCGTTCCGTACGTTCGCGCCACAGGTGCGCACGGCGTGGATCGCGCGCCCGGAGCACGAGGACACGGTCCCGCCGGGCCCGCGCCGCGTGCGCCCCGGCACGGCCGCGTACTGGACGGCGCTGGCCCGCTCCAAGTACCTCGTGAACAACGTCAACTTCGACCGCCGTCTGGTCAAGCGCCCCGGCCAGGTGTTCGTCCAGACCCAGCACGGCACCCCCCTGAAGCACATGGGCCTCGACCTGCAGGAACACCCGGCGGCCGCCGGCGACATGGACTTCGAGGAGCTCCTGAGGGGCGTCGACAAGTGGGACTACGTCCTGTCCCCCAACCGCCACACCACCCTGACCTGGGAGCGCGTCTACCCCGGCACCTACACGACGCTGGAGTACGGCTATCCCCGCAACGACGTCTTCCAGCAGGCGACGGCCGCCGACGTCGCCCGCGTGCGCGAGACGCTCGGCATCCCCCACGGCTCGGTCGCGATCCTGTACGCGCCCACCCACCGCGACTACCGCCGCACCCAGCGCACCACCCTCGACCTGGAGCGGATCCTGCGCCGGCTGGGCCCGCGCTTCGTGATCCTCGCGCGCGCCCACTACTGGCAGCCCGGCGCCCTGTCCCGCGGCGGGCGCGTCCTCGACGTCTCCGGCCACCCGAGCGTGGAGTCCCTCTGCCTGGCCGCGGACGCCCTGGTCACCGACTACTCGTCGATCATGTTCGACTACGCCAACCTGGACCGCCCGATCGTCATCCACGCCGACGACTGGGAGGCCTACGACGCGGTCCGCGGCACCTACTTCGACCTGAGGGCCTTCCCGCCGGGCGCGGTCGCCCGCAGCGAGGACGAGCTGATCGACATCTTCGCCACCGGCCACTGGCGCGGCGCCCGCTCCGCCCGGCTGCGCGCCGCGTTCCGCGAGCGGTTCTGCCCGTACGACGACGGACACGCCGCCGAGCGCGTCGTACGGCATGTGGTGCTGGGCGAGACGGAGCAGCCGCCGGTCGTGCCGCTCGGCGAGCGGCGGCCCGTGCCGTCGGCGCTCGCGTGCTCCTCGCCCGCCACCGTGCCGCATCCTTCCGGCCCACCCACCGTCACCGATCCCCTCTGAGGGCCGTTGGCCCGTACGGCTGCCTGAGCCGATCCTCAGGACCCTCGACAGAGAAAGAGCAGAATGCCCCGCTTCAGCATCATCGTCCCGACCCATGAGGCCGTGGGCCGGCTCTCCCAGGCGCTCGACTCCGTCCTCGCCCAGTCCTTCGGCGACTTCGAGCTGATCCCGGTCTGCGACGCACCCGACTCCCTCGCGGCCTCGGTCGTCGCCGGACACGCCGGGCGGGACTCCCGCGTGCTGCCGGCGCAGTCACCGCCCTCGGCCGGGCTGGCCGGGGCGCGCAACGCCGGCATGCGGGCGGCGGGCGGCGCCTACGTGCTGTTCCTCGACGGCGACGACGTACTGGTGCCGGGCGCCCTGGCGGCGCTGGACGCCCGTCTCGACGAGACCGGTGACGTCGACGTCCTGTACTTCGAGCACGAGCGGACACACTGGTGGAAGGGCGAGCCGTCCAACCCGGCCGCGGCGCTCCTCGCCGGGACACCGGCGGGTGTCTTCTCCCCCCTCCAGGCGCCCCGGGTGACCGGCGTGCAGCTCCCGGCGTGGAGCGCGGCCTACCGCAGGGCGTTCCTGACCGCCCAGGAGCTCACCTTCCCCGACGGGCACTTCACGGACGTCGGCTTCGGCGGCCTGGTCACCCTGCGCGCCGAGCGCCTGGCGGTGCTGCGCTCCGTCGTCGTACGGCATCTGCTGCGCCGGCAGGGCAGCCGCCTGGAGAGACCGGGCGAGCACCACATGGAACTCCTCGACCAGACCGAGCTGGTGCTCACCCGGGCCGCCCGGCAGCGGCTCGCGCGGGAACGGTCGGGTCCGCTGTTCGAGCAGCTCTTCGCCGCCGTGCTCAGGACGGCCGCGCATCCGGAGCGGCTGCCCCGCCGACGGCGCGCCTTCTTCCGGCGGGCGAGCCGGCTGTACCGGCGCCACCGGCCCGCCGGTTTCCGCCCTCCGGGAGGCAGCCTGGGGGTGCAGCACCGGCTGCTGGCGGCCAGGGCGTACACGGTGTTCCGTGCGCTGCGGGGCGCCAACCGGGCCGCGGCCCGGGCGCTGCAGCGTGTGCCCCGCCCGCGCGGGCTGCGCACGCGCCTGCTCTACCGGCGCGAGCTGCGCCGGCCCATCGACCCGAACCTCGCCGTGTACTGCGCGTACTGGGGCCGCGGCTACGCCTGCAACCCGGCCGCGATCCACGCCAAGGCGCAGGAACTCGCCCCGCACATCCGTTCGGTGTTCCTCGTCGAGCCCGAGGCGGTGGCGACTCTGCCGCAGGGCGTCGACCACGCGGTGATCGGCAGCCGCCGCTACTGGGAGGTGCTGGCCCGCGCCAAGTACCTGATCAACAACGCCAACTTCGAGGGGGCCGTCGTCAAACGCCCCGGCTCGGTCCACCTGTCCACCCAGCACGGCACCCCGCTGAAGAAGATGGGCGTCGAACAGGCCGAGTACCCGGTGGTCGCCGCCGCCACCGGCAGCTTCGACCGTCTGCTGAGCCGGGTCGACCGCTGGGACTACAACCTCAGCTCGAACCGGCTATCCACGGAGGTGTGGGAGCGGTCCTTCCCGTCCTCGTACGAGATGCTCGAGTACGGCTATCCGCGCAACGACGTCTACTACACGGCGTCGGCGGCCGATGTGCGCCGCGTCCGCGCGCGGCTCGGCGTCCCGGAGGGCCGCGTCGCGGTCCTGTACGCGCCGACGCACCGCGACTACCAGGCGGACTTCGCCACGCGACTGGACCTGCGGGCCCTGTGCGACGCCCTCGGGGACGACTTCGTGGTCCTGCTGCGCGCCCACTACTTCTACGACGACGACCGCGCCCGCCCGCGCGACGAACGCGTGATCGACGTGACGGGGCACCGCTCGTCCGAGGACGTCTGTCTCGCCGCGGACGCCCTCATCACCGACTACTCGTCGATCGTGTTCGACTACGCCAACCTCGACCGGCCCATCGTCGTGTACGCCGACGACTGGGACGTGTACCGCGAGACCCGCGGTGTCACCTTCGACTTCCTCGGCTCCCCGCCCGGCCCGGTCGCCCGCAGCGCCGAGGAGCTGGCCGACGTCTTCCGCTCCGGTCGCTGGGCCGGGGCGGAGGCGGCCGGGCTGCGCGCCCGGTTCCGGGCCCGGTTCTGCGAGTTCGACGACGGCCGTGCCGCCGAGCGCGTCGTCCGCCGGGTGCTGCTCGGGGAACCGGCCCAGGCCATCGAGCCGCCCCTTCCGCTTGCGTACCGCACGCCCGCGCCCGCCGCCGTGACGACCGCTTCGAGGAGCTGACCCCGTGCCCCGCTTCAGCATCATCGTCCCCGTCTTCAAGGTCCAGGGTTTCCTTCGCGCATGCCTGGACTCCGTGCTCGGCCAGTCGTTCGCCGACCTCGAGGTGATCGCCGTCGACGACTGCTCGCCCGACGGCTGCGGGGCGATCCTCGACGAGTACGCGGCGCGCGATCCACGGGTGAAGGCCGTGCACCTGCCGGAGAACGTGGGCCTCGGCCGCGCCCGCAACGCCGGCCTGCCGCACGCCACCGGCGACTACGTCCTCTTCCTCGACAGCGACGACCGGTACACGCCGGGGCTGCTGCGGGCGGTCGCCGACCGGCTCGACGCGACCGGCGACCCCGACATCCTGGTCTTCGACCACGTACGCACCCACTGGTGGGGTCGCGGGGGCCGCAGCGACGCCGCCGGGCTCCTCGAACAGGCCGGCACCGGCACGTTCAGCATCCGCGAGCACCCCGAGTACCTTCGGCTGTTCCTGGTCGCCTGGAACAAGGCGTACCGGCGGGACTTCTTCCTCCACCACGGCTTCCAGTACCGGCCGGGGCTGTACGAGGACGCCCCGGTCACCTACCAGGCGATGGTGACGGCGGAGCGGATCGCCTGCCTGGACCGGGTGGGGGTCGAGTACCGGCAGCGGCGTCAGGGGGCGATCACCCGCACCCCGGGACGCCGGCACTTCGACATCTTCGAGCAGTACGAGGGGCTCTTCGCCTTCCTCGCCACGCGGCCCGGCCTCCACTGGGCCCGGCCGCTGCTGTTCGAGCGGGCCCTGGACCACATGCTGTTCACGCTGGCCCGCCCGGAACGGGTGCTGCGCGGCGACCGCAAGGCGTTCCACCGGCGGATCCGGGCGTTCTACCGCAGGTACGTCCCCCGGGGCTTCGCCCCGCCGCGGGACTCCCGCCGTACGGAGATCCGGCTCCTGGCCGTCGCTCCTTTCCGTGTCCATCTCGCGGTCGGTGCGCTGCGGCGCGCGGGCGGAGCGGCCGGGAGGCGGGCGCAGCGGCTGCGGGAGGCGGTCGCCCGGCGGATGAAGCGGTGCTGGTACCGGATCCAGTTGAGGCGTCCCCTCGACCCGCGTCTCGCCGTGTACTCCGCCGGGCACAGCCGTGCCGTGAACGGCGATCCCCTCGCGATTCACGCCCGGGCCGCCGAGCTGGCACCGCACATCCGGGGCGTGTGGGTCGTGCAGCCCGACGCGGTGGGGCTGCTGCCGCTGGGCACGGACCACGTGACGACGGGATCCTGGCGCTACTACCGGGTGATGGCCCGCGCGAAGTACTGGATCAACAACTGCAACTGGGCCGGTGACCTGGTCAAACGCCCCGGCGCCGTCCACGTCCACACGCATCGGGGCACCCCCGTCAAGTACATGGCGCTGGATCTCCTCGACCGTCCGGGCGCCCGGCACGGCACGGACGTCCGGGGCATGCTCCGCCGCAGCGACCGGTGGGACGTCAGCCTGGTCGCGAACCGGCACTCGGAGGAGATCTGGCAGCGGGCCTACCCCTGTCACTTCACCTCGCTGCGCAGCGGCAGCCCCCGCAACGACGTCCTGGTCCG
The DNA here is from genome assembly GCF_049808595.1 of Streptomyces aurantiaciflavus. Classification (NCBI taxonomy): domain Bacteria; kingdom Bacillati; phylum Actinomycetota; class Actinomycetes; order Kitasatosporales; family Streptomycetaceae; genus Streptomyces; species Streptomyces aurantiaciflavus. The sequence continues at coordinate 140,367 of NZ_JBNCAQ010000018.1, forward strand.
GGGCGACGTCGGGCGTGCGGCCAGGGTGCGTGACGGGCTGGGCATCGAGCCGTTCGAGACGGTCGTGCTGTACGCGCCGACACCGCGCGACTACCGCAGGGGCCGTCATGTCTGGCGGGTCGACCTGGAGGAGCTGGCCGCCTCGCTCGGCGCCGGGCACAGGCTGCTGGTGCGGCTGCATCCGAGTCTGGCCCGCCATCACGAACGGGCGCTGCTGCTGCGGGATCTGCACCGCCGGGGCGCGCTGACCGACGTCACCGACGAGCCGCACGTCGAGGACCTCATGCTGGCCAGTGACGCCCTGGTCACCGACTACTCGGCCCTGATGTTCGACTACGCCCACCTCGACCGGCCCATCGTCGTGCACGCCGACGACTGGCCCGCGTACCGGGCGGCCCGGGGCGCCTACTTCGACGTCACCGCCGAGCCGCCGGGCCATGTGACCCGGTCCGACGAGGAACTCGCGAAGGTGTTCACGTCGGGCGCCTGGCAGGACGCGGAGTCGGCCCGGCTGCGCAGGGCGTTCCGCAAGCGCTTCTGCGAGTACGACGACGGGCGGGCCGCCGAGCGCGTCGTACGGCAGGTGCTGCTGGGCGAGGCGCCGACAGCGGCCGGCGGCGGCGACCGGGCGGTGCTCACGATCCCGTCGGCCGGCGACCGCTCGGCACGCCAGCCCGAGTTCAGCTGACCCGACCGCCGGCCCGAGTCCGGCTGACGCGACCGCGATCCCGAGTACAGCGGGCCCGGCCGCGCCTGGGCGGGCCGCGGCCGGGCGGGGGTTCAGCGCGAGGCGGCTTCGGCCGTCGGCGTCCGGCGGCCCGGGCGCGGGGGCCGGACCGCGTCCGGTCCCCTCCTGCCGTACCGTCGCGCATGGCTCTCGACCAGGAGCGGAATGCCGCACACGGGAAGCAGCATCGCCATCACCATCAACCGCGGCCCCATGGACGTCTCGGGATGCCCGGCCTGGTTCACGACGCCCGCGACGGCGATGCCGACGATCAGACAGCCGAACGCACGGTGGTGGCGGAAGGCTCCCCATGCCCCGGCCGCGAGGAGCAGCAGCACCAGCGGATGGACCAGCGCGTCGCGCAGCCATTCCCGCCAGAAGGCGACGCTCAGGCGCAGGAACTCGGACAACGGATCGGGGACCATGCTCCTCGTGTAGTGAACGGTCAGCAGGTCCTGGAGACTCGACCGGGTACCCGGCAGTCCGAGGACGGAGACGACGAGCTGAAGGGCCACCGCGAAGGCGGCCGTCACGGCGAGGACCGCGCAGTGCGGCCGTGAGATCTCACGCCGCCGTACCCGGCGCACACCGACGAACAGTGCGGTCACCGCCGCGATTCCGGCGACGGCCAGCAGGGTCTGCGCGTATTTGACGCAGGCCGCGCCGGCGAATGCCGAGACGGACAGCGCCGTTCCCGACCGGATGTGCCCCTGCAGCGTACGGACGCATCCGGCGAGGGCGGCGAGGAGGGCGCAGAGCAGCAGCCCCTCGCACAGGGGCAGCATGGCCTCCTTCCCCGTCGGCAGCGCGTAGTAGAGAACCTGGCCCAGCAGGGCGACGGGAACGCAGACGCCCAGCATCCGCAGGATCAGGACCACGAGGCCACTGGCCAGGACCGTCGCCACGAGGGACGCCGCCCACAGGCCGAGGACCAGGCCGAACACCCGGGTGAACGGGATCGTGTACAGGGGGTATCCGGGTCTGGTCGCGAAGATCTCGGAGACGCGCGGATGGCTGAACAGCGCCATGTATCCGGTCACGTCGGTGCGTGCGGCGTTCCGTGCGACGCGGCCCTCCATCGCCTTGCGGCATTCGCGCTGGGCGGCCAGACCGGCGTCGTTGTCCCGGTAGTGCGCGAGATCCGCGCTCGCCTTCCGCGCGGACCCGACGCGCACGCTGTCGCAGAAGTACTCGAGCGCTCGCCGGGAGGCCTCCTCCCGGCCGACCCCCTGCAGCATGTAGCTGTGCGCCACGTACTGACGGGTGTCCATGGCGGCACGCCCCTGGATCTGCGCCGACTGCGCGCCGGCGAACAGCAGGGCGAACACGAAGAACCAGAAAAGGAGCAGACGCCGCTCGCGGGGCGCCGACGGCGGTCCAAGGAGCCTCTCAGTTCTCCACATGGTCGATTGGCCTATCACGCCCGTCGACCCGATCCCGCCGGGAACGCGCTCCGGCCCCGTCCCCGCCGCCGAGATCCCCCGCGCGGCCCAACCCGCACGGGCGACCACGCGCGCGCGTGCCGAGCCCGGCCCGGAACGCGGCGGCCGCGCCGCCCCGTGCAGGAGGGGCGGCGCGGCGGATCGAACCGGCGGGCCAGGACGCCGTGGAGCCGTGCGGCTTGGAGTCCGTGGAAGGCCCTGAGTCCGTAGCGCCCTGAGGCGCCGGGGACTACTCGATGACGAGCTCGACCGGGACGTTGCCGCGGGTGGCGTTGGAGTACGGGCAGACCTGGTGGGCCTGCTCGACGAGCTTGCGGCCGGTCGCCTCGTCCACGGTGTCGGGGAGCTCCACACGCAGGGTCACCTTGAGCGCGAAGCCCTCGCCCTGCTTGCCGATGCCGACCTCGGCGGTCACGGCGGCGTCGCTGACGTCCACCTTGGCCTGACGGCCGACGAGACCGAGGGCGCTGCCGAAACAGGCGGCGTAACCGGCGGCGAACAGCTGCTCCGGGTTGGTGCCCTGCCCGTTGCCGCCCAGCTCCACGGGCATGGCCAGGGCGAGGTCGATCTTGCCGTCGTTGGAGACGGCGCGGCCCTCGCGGCCGTGGGTGGCGGTGGCGACAGCGGTGTAGAGCGCGTCCATGGAAAACCATCCCTCTCAGATCACGTTCCGGCGGCCCGGTCCGGCCGCCTCACGAGCCCCAAGTAGAGCACACAATTCAATTGCACACAACTAAATGGCGGGCAAGAGCTACCCTGGGGACATGACCGTCACCCCGTCCCACACCGTCCGGGAGAACGCCACGGAGGACTGGCTCCACCTGGACCGCCAGATCTGCTTCTCCCTGCACGCCGCCTCGCGCGCCTTCAACGGCGTCTACCGAGTGATCCTCAAGGACCTCGGACTCACCTACCCGCAGTACCTGGTGATGCTGGTCCTGTGGGAGCAGGGCACCCAGCCGGTCAAGAAGCTGGGCGAACACCTGCGCCTGGACTCCGGCACGCTCTCGCCGCTGCTCAAGCGCCTGGAGACGGCCGGACTCGTACGACGCGAGCGCAGCGCCCGCGACGAGCGCTCGGTGGAGGTGCGGCTGACCGACGAGGGCGTCGCGCTGCGCGACCGGGCCCTGGAGGTGCCGCGCAGGATCGTCACGGCGACCGGCCTCGACATCGCCGAGATCGGCGCCCTGCGCGAGCGCCTCGACCAGCTCACCGTGGCGCTGGACGCCGCGGCGGCTCGAGAAACGCCGGGGAACCGGTAGCCGGGCGGCGGACGTAGAGCCGCAGGGTCACGCCGTCCCGCACGGACTGCCACCTGGGGACGAACCACTCCCCCACGGTCACGAGTTTGGCGCGCTCGGTCAGGTCGTGCGGATACCAGCGCGTGCCCAGTGTGTACGGTTCGGCGACAACCCACAGCCGGTTCACCGCGGCGAGCCGGCGCCGCAGTTCCCCGGGGCCGACCTCGCGGCCGTACAGCGTGCCCGACCTGTCGCCGGGCGCCTGCAGCGCCAGATCGCGCACCCCCCGGAACCCCTTCGGGTACGCGAGCGCCGCGCGCCGCCCGAGGGACGGCAGGAACAGCACCGGGTCCCCGGGGCGGACCTCACGGGCGGCCAGGGCGGAGACCGAGGCGAGGTTGTCGGGGCGGTGGGCAGGGGTGCGGTAGTGGCGGTGCAGGGGCAGGACGTGGAGGAAGACGAGGGTGACGGCGAGGACACCCGCGACGGTGACGGCCGGTGAGGGCAGCCGGCGCCCGGCGATCCGGGCCAGCCGGTCGGCGCCGGCCGCGATCAGCAGCGGCGCCCCCGCCAGGGCGTACAGCACATACCGGTCGTGGTACAGGGGCCTGACCTGCGACAACAGCATCAGCAGCCCAGGCGGCACCATCATCAGCGGCGCCGCGAAAGCCGCCGCGCGCCCGGCCAGGCACCCCACCGCCATCAGGACCAGGCACCCCCAGAACACCACCCCCCGCGGCCCCGCGGCGAAGCTGCGCACCAACCGCTCCCCGCTCTCCCAGTCCGGCGCCGACAACCACCCCACCTGCGCCGACTGACCCCGCGACACCAGCACCAACGGCAGCAGTACGACGACGACCGCCCCGGCCGCCTGCCCCCACTGCCGCCACACCGCCCTCGGCACCCGCAGCAGCGCGAGCGTGACCGCGTGGGCGCACAGCACGAGCACCGCCAGCTCGTGCAGCAGACCGGTCACCGCGACGGCACCGCCGTACAGCCACCACGGCCGCCCCGCCGGCCCCGGCCGCCCTTCCACGGCCCGCACCAGCAGCAGCGTCGCGCCCGCCGCGCCGGCCGCGACCAGCGCGTACGACCGGCCCTCCTGGGCGTAGTGGCCGGCCAGCGGGTTCACCGCGTACAGCAGGCCCGCCCACAGGCCGACGCGCGGCCGGCCCAGTCGTACGCCGAGGGCGGCGACCAGGCCCGCGGTGGCGGCCGCCGCGACGACCGACGGCAGACGCAGCGCGATCTCGCCGGGTCGGACGGCGAGGACGGCGTGCATGAGGAAGTAGTACAGGCCGTGCACCGCGTCCACGCCCTGCAGCAGCCGCCAGATCTGCGGCACCGTGCGCCGCGCGACCTGGAAGGTGACGCCCTCGTCGCGCCACATGGCGCCGCGGTTCACTCCCCACAGGCCGATCACGAGCATGACGGCCGCGGGGACGGCCACCGCCACGACCTCCGTACGGCCGGTTTTCCTCGTCTCTCCGCTCACCACGCACCCGATTCTGTGCTGCCCGCGAGCGATTACAGATGATTGACGGCATTTAAGCACTTTCATGTCATTCGCCGGACTTACTATCCGACGTGATGAACATCGCCCCGAATGCCGTGATGTCCGCCGTGAGAGCACCCCTGACGCCACGTCGTCACTTACTCGCCCTCGGCGTCGTCTGGCTCACCACCCGCGCCCTGATGCTGTGGCTGCTCGCCCACGACGCCACGCTGCCGCGGCTGGGTGAGGGCCGTGTCGCGCGCGAGGTGTGGCACCTGTACCACCACTGGTACGGCGTCCTCACACACGGCGCCTTCCCGGCGGACGACCCGCTGTGGCAGTACCCGCCGGGCGCCGGCCCGCTCCTGCTGTCGCCCGCGCTGCTGCCGGGCCTGACGTACTTCCAGGCGTTCGTCGCACTGACCCTCGCCGCCGACGCCGTGACCGCGCTCGCACTGACCCGCGCGGGAACACGCCCCGGCCGCTCCCTGCGCGGGGCCACCCTGTGGACCGGCGGCCTGCCCCTGCTGCTGCACGTACCGCTCGCCCGCTACGACGTGCAGGTCACCGCACTCGCCGTGCTGTCACTGCTGGCGTTGCCACGCTCCACGCGCGCGTGCGGCGCCCTCGCGGCACTGGGGGCGCTGGTGAAGGTGTGGCCGGCGCTGGTGCTGATCGGGATTCCGAAGGGGCGCAAGGGGCCGGGCATGACGTCGGCCGCGGTGACCGCCGCCGCGCTCCTCGCGCTCCTCACCGCCCTGTTCGACAACCCGTTCGCGTTCCTGCGTCACCAGGGCGGCCGGGGCGTGCAGATCGAGTCGCTCGGCGGCACCGTGCTGCTGCTGGCGACCCGCACCGGCTGGCCGGGCGAGGTGCGCTACCAGTACGGGGCGATGGAGTTCACCGGCCCGTACGTCACCCTCGTCGCCGACGCCTCCCTCGCCCTGACCGCCGTCGCGTTCGGACTGCTGCTCCTGTGGCGGCTGCGCCGCCGGCACCGGACGCCGGCCACCCCGTACGACGCCGCGCTGAGCGCCGTACTGCTGTTCACGGTCACCAGCCGGGTCATCAGCCCGCAGTACATGATCTGGCTGATCGGCCTGGCCGCCGTGTGCCTGACGTCCCGGCACACCACGCAGCGCCCGGTCGCGGCACTGGTCACGGCGGCGACCGCGGTGAGCGCGGTGGTGTACCCGGCGCTGTACCACGAGGTCACCACCTGCACCTGGACCGGCGTGACGCTGATGCTCGCCCGCAACGGGCTGCTGGCCGCGGCCGCCGCGCTGTCCTTCACCCGCCTGTGGGGCGCGGCCGCGGCACCTGCCGGGCAGGACGCGGTGAGTTGTCCACAGGTCCTGCGGGAGCGGCCGGTGCCTGCTTCACTGTGAGACAGGTCCATCACGGTCCAACCGGATCAATACGGTCGACTGCGGGCAACCGTGGGCGACTGGGGTCCGGCGCGGATGAATCGCGCTCGCTCATGGATGAAACGCACGACCACGAGGCCGACCGACGAGGGGAGGTCACGAGTGACCTGGTTGATCACCGGCGGCGCCGGCTACATCGGGGCGCACGTCGTACGGGCGATGACCGAGGCGGGCGAGCGGGCGGTGGTCTACGACGACCTGTCGACGGGCGTCGCCGAACGCGTACCGGGCGGCGTGCCGCTGGTGGAGGGCTCGACGCTGGACGTGGCACTGGTGGCCCGCACACTCGCCGAGCACGAGATCACCGGCGTCGTCCATCTGGCGGCGAAGAAACAGGTCGGGGAGTCCGTGAACCGGCCCCTGCACTACTACCGGCAGAACGTGGAGGGCCTGAGAGTCCTCCTCGGGGCAGTCACCGAGGCCGACGTCCCGTCGTTCGTCTTCTCCTCCTCGGCCGCCGTCTACGGCATGCCGGACGTCGACCTGGTCACGGAGGAGACCCCCTGCGTGCCCATATCACCCTACGGCGAGACCAAGCTGGCCGGCGAGTGGCTGGTCCGCGCGACCGGCCGGGCCACGGCCCTGTCCACGGCCTCGCTGCGCTACTTCAACGTGGCCGGCGCGGGGCGACCGGAACTGGCGGACGTCGGCGTCTTCAACCTGGTCCCCATGGTCTTCGAACGCCTCACGGAGAACGCGCCGCCGCGCATCTTCGGCGACGACTACCCCACCCCGGACGGCACCTGCGTACGCGACTACATCCACGTGGTCGACCTGGCCGAGGCCCACGTCGCCGCCGCCCGCGCCCTCCAGTCCTCACCGGGCCTCGGCCTCACCCTCAACATCGGCCGCGGGGAGGGGGTCTCCGTCCGCGAGATGATCGACCTCATCAACGCCGTCACCGGCTACGACCGCCCGCCCACGGTCACGCCGCGCCGCCCGGGCGATCCGGCCCGCGTGGTCGCCTCCGCCGACCGCATCGCCACGGAACTGGACTGGAAGGCCAAGTACGACATCCAGGACATGATCACTTCGGCCTGGGAGGGGTGGGTGCGGCTGCATCCGGAGGCGGCACGCGCGTGACGGGATGAGACGCTGGCCCGGTGATCGATCCCGTGCGTGCCGTGGGCGCCGTCGTCGGTTCCGCCGTGGGGGACGCGCTGGGCGCGCCCTTCGAGTTCGGGCCGGAGGGGGCCTTCTCCGCCCGCTTCCCGTCCGCCGGGCACGGCGGTGAGATGTGCGGAGGCGGCGGCTGGGACCCGGGTGAGGCGACCGACGACACGCAGATGGCGGTGCTCGTCGGGGAGTCCCTGCTGGAGTGCGGCGGGCTGGAACCGGCGGACGTCTTCCGGCGGTTCCAGCGGTGGGCGGCCGCCGAGCCCAAGGACATCGGCCTGCAGACCGAGGCGGTCCTCAGCAGCGGCGACCCGTGGGACACGGCCGCCGCCCTGCACTTCCAGGTCAGCCAACGGGCGGCGGGTAACGGCGCGTTGATGCGGGCCGCCACCTCCGGCGTGTACTTCGCCCGGCGGGGCCGCGCCGCCACCATGGACGCCGCCCGCCGCCTCGCCGCGCTCACCCACGGCGACCGTGCGGCCTGGGAGGGCACCGCGGTCTTCCACGAGCTGCTGCGGGTCGCCCTGACGGGAGCCGACCCGCTGGCCGCGCTCCCGGACATCCTGGCCGAGGTCCACCCCGACCACCGCGCCCGCTACGCCACCGTCCTCGCCCCCGACTGGCACCCCGACCTGGCCACCGAGTTCAACGGGGCCGTCTGGCCCTGCCTCGGCTCCGCCGTCTGGGCGCTGCGCACCACCACCTCCTACGAGGACGCCGTCCGCGCCGCCGTCGACCTCGGGGGCGACACGGACACCGTCGCCGCGGTCACCGGCGGCCTCGCCGGCGCGGTGCACGGCGCCGCCGCCGTCCCGCGGCGATGGACGCGGGTCCTGCACGTCCCCTTGCCCGGCTTCGGCGCACGAGTCCTGCGCGTGGAGGAGCTGACCGAACTGGCGCGGCGGCTGAGCGGCTAGGACCGTCCCTTCGGGGGCGGGGGACGGGCACCACGGCGCCCGGCTCGGTGCCGGCGCCGCGTCGGCGGCCACGGCCGGGCGCGTGCCGTCGTACGGCGACAGCGCCGCCCGGGCGCCCAACCGGGCCGCCTACGCGTTGTTGAGGTACGCCAGCACCGCCAGCACCCTGCGGTGGCCGCTGTCGCTCGGGGGGAGGCCCAGCTTCAGGAAGACGTTGCCGATGTGTTTGCTGACCGACCGCTCGGTGATGACGAGAGTGTTCGCGATGGTGGCGTTGTCACGACCCTCGGCCATCAGCTTCAGCACCTCGCGCTCGCGCGGGGTGAGGGAGTCCAGCGGCGAGTCCTTGCGGCGGGTCATCAGCTCGGTGACGACCTCGGGATCGAGGGCGGTCCCGCCGGCGGCGATCCGCTCCAGCGCGTCGAGGAACTCGTCCACCCGGCCCACGCGGTCCTTCAGCAGGTAGCCCACGCCGCTCGCGCCCCCGCCGAGGAGTTCGGCCGCGTACGCCTCCTCGACGTACTGGGACAGCACCAGCACCGGCAGGCCCGGGATGCGCTCGCGGGCCTCCAGGGCGGCCCGCAACCCCTCGTCACGGAAGCCGGGCGGCATCCGGACGTCCAGCACGGCCACGTCCGGCCGGTGCTCCAGCAGCGCCGGCAGGATCTCGGGGCCGGAGCCGGCGACGGCCACCACCTCGTGCCCGGCCGACGTCAGCAGCAGGACAAGACCCTCCCTGAGCAGGGCGTTGTCCTCGGCCATCACGACTCTCATGCCACCTCGACCCCGGTCACGGCGTCCCGAGCCCTCCGCTCACAGCGCCTTGATCGCCTCGGCGGTGGCCCGCGCCAGCGCGCCCAGGTACCCCTTGGGCAGCTTCGGGCTGCGTATCACCACCGCACGCCAGTAAAGCGGGCCCGAGATCAGATCGAGCGCCAGCTCGTCGTCCAGGTCCTCGCTCACCTCACCGCGCCGCGTCGCCGCCGCCACGATCTTCAGGGCGACACCCTCCTGCCCGTCGCGCAGCGCCTTCTGCATCGCCTCGGCGATCTCGGGGTTGCGGGCCGCCTCGGCCTGGAGGTCCGGGATGATCTGCGAGGCCACCGGATGGCGCAGCGCCCGTGACGTCACCTCGTACAGCACCCGCAGGTCGCTCTCCAGGCTCCCCGTCTCCGGCGCCGGCAGGCCCTGTACGGCGATCGCCGAGACGATGTCCAGTACGAGGTGCAGCTTGGAGCGCCAGCGCCGGTACACGGCGGTCTTGCCCACGCCGGCGCGCCGGGCGATGCCCTCGATGGACATGCGCGCGTAGCCGACGGTCGCGAGTTCCTCGAACACGGCCGCCCGGATGGCTTCGGTCACATCCTCCCGGAGCACGGCCGCTCCCGCGGGGGTCCGGCGGCGCGGACGCGTCTGGTGCCCGTCGGCGTTCGTCGTCATGCGGAACAGCATAGGGCGTTACGACGATACGGGCCCGTCCCCACGTGTGACGTGCGGGGATGTCGCGACGGGACGGTGCCGTCGCCGCGACGGGACGGTCTCGTCCTCGGGACGGAACGATCTCGTCCACACGACGGAAAGGTATCGGCGCCGCAACGGGACCGCGCCGCCGTGACGACGAAACGGTTGCGTTCCGACGCCGACTCGGCCTACGCTCACGTTGCGACGATACGGTCCCGTTCCGACGTAAGAAAACGTCAAGAGAACCGTAAGAAGACGCCGGTCGATCGGCGGCGAGCCGAAACGCACACCCCCCTCCCCCGAGTGAAAGCAGCGGATGTGAGCCAGGTCCTCCACACACCGCCCCAGACGCGGCCCGCGGTCCACGAAGACCTCGCGGCCCTCGCGGCCCGGCACGGCCTCAAGGTCAGCGGTGCCCGCCCGCCCCTGCCGGAGTACATCCGCCAGCTGTGGGAGCGCCGCCACTTCATCACCGCGTTCGCCACCGCCAAGCTCACCGCGCAGTACAGCCAGGCGAAGCTCGGCCAGATCTGGCAGGTCATGACCCCGCTGCTGAACGCGGCGGTGTACTACTTCATCTTCGGCGTCCTGCTGGAGACCAAGAAGGGCGTGGCGGACTTCATCCCGTTCCTGGTCACGGGCGTGTTCGTGTGGACGTTCACGCAGAGCTCGATCATGACGGGCACCCGGGCGATCTCCGGCAGCATCGGCCTGGTGCGGGCCCTGCACTTCCCGCGGGCGACACTGCCGATCTCGTTCTGCCTGCAGCAGCTGCAGCAACTGCTGTTCTCGATGGCCGCGCTGGTGATCATCCTGTTCTGCGTCGGCGTTCCGCCCGCGCCCTCCTGGATCCTCGCGGTGCCCGCCCTGGCGCTGCAGTTCGTCTTCAACGCGGGCGTCTCGATGATCCTGGCCCGCCTCGGGGCGGAGACGCCGGACATCGCCCAGCTGATGCCGTTCATCCTGCGCACCTGGATGTACATCTCGGGCGTGATGTGGAGCATCGACAACCTGATCAGCAAGCACCACGGCATGCCGGCCTGGGTCGGCGACCTGCTGCGGGCCAACCCGGCCGCCGTCTACATCGACCTGATGCGCTTCGCGTTGATCGACACGTTCAAGGCGAGCCAGCTGCCCCCGCACGTGTGGGCCTGGGCGACCGGCTGGGCCCTGGTGGCCGGCGTCGGCGGTTTCATCTACTTCTGGAAGGCTGAGGAGACGTACGGCCGTGGCTGACAACGCAAGGCTCACCGAGCCGACCGACGAACCGATTCCCACCGTCATCGCGGACGGCGTCGACATCGTCTACCGGATCAACGGCACCGGCTCCGGCCGCGGCTCCGCGACCGCCGCCCTCAACCGCATCCTGCGCCGCAAGCAGGCCGAGAAGGCCGCGGGCACCCGCACCGTGCACGCGGTCAAGAACGTCTCCTTCGTCGCCTACAAGGGCGAGGCGATCGGTCTGATAGGCACCAACGGCTCCGGCAAGTCGACGCTGCTCAAGGCGGTCGCGGGCCTGCAGCCGGTGGAGCGCGGCAAGATCTACACCGACGGCCAGCCCTCCCTGCTCGGCGTCAACGCGGCCCTCATGGGCGACCTGACCGGCGAGCGCAACGTCTATCTCGGCGGCCTGGCGATGGGCATGTCCCGGGAGCAGATCAGGGAGCGCTACCAGGAGATCGTCGACTTCTCCGGCATCAACGAGAAGGGCGACTTCATCTCCCTGCCGATGCGCACCTACTCCTCCGGCATGGGCTCCCGCCTGCGGTTCTCCATCGCGGCCGCCAAGGACCACGACGTCCTGCTCATCGACGAGGCGCTGTCCACCGGTGACGCGAGGTTCCAGGCGCGTTCGGCGGAGCGCATCAAGGAGATGCGCGCGCACGCGGGCACCGTCTTCCTCGTCAGCCACAGCAACGCCGCCATCCGCGACACCTGCGAGCGGGTGCTGTGGCTGGAGCGCGGCGAGCTGCGCATGGACGGCCCGACGGAGGAGGTCCTGCAGGCCTACGAGGAGTTCACCAGCGGCAAGCCGAAGAAGCCCGCCCCGACGCCCGCCGCCTGACCGGACGGGCCGGCCGGACTGGCGCCGGGCAGACACGAGGGCGCCCCCCGAACCGTCGGGGGGCGCCCTCTTGCGTCCCTACGGACACCGCGTCCCTGGGAACGCGTCACGCCGACGGACGCCACATGCCCACGGACGCCACATGTCTACGAATGCGTCCGCAGCAGCGTCCGCATCGTCCGCATCGCCACGGACAGGTTGGCCAGGTCGAACGTCTCCGACCCCTGGATCTCCTCCAGCGTGGTCCGCGCCCGGCCCAGGATCGCCGCGTTCTTCTGCTCCCAGGACTTGAAGCGCTGCTCGGGCGTCGAGGTGCCGTTGCCGACGGCCAGGACGTCCGCGGTCAGCGCCGCGTGGGCCGCGTACAGGTCCTCACGGATGGACGCGCGGGCCATGGACTGCCAGCGGTCGGCGCGCGGCAGCTCGATGATGCGGTCCATGAGCTGCGTGATGTGCAGCCGGTCGGCGAGGTCGTAGTACACCTCGGCGACGTCCAGCGGGTCCTTGCCCATACGGTCGGCCACCGACACGATGTCGAGCGCCGGGAAGGCGGACGAGAACCCGGCCACCCGCGTGGCGAGCTCGTCGGGCACGCCGGCGCCCGTCAACTCGTCGTAGATCTTCTGCCACCACTCCAGGTCAGCGCCGCGCAGCAGCTTCGTCAGCTGCGACCAGACCTGCTCGACGCGGTCGGCGAAGAAGTCGACGGTCTCGGCGAGCTGGAGCGGCTGCGGCCGGTTGTTGAGCAGCCAGCGCGTGCCGCGCTCGACCAGGCGGCGCGAGTGCAGGCGGATACGGGTCTGCACATCGGCCTCGACCTGGTTGTCGAGGGCCTCGACCGCGTCCCACACGGGCGCCGAGCAGAAGATCGCCCGGGCCGCGGTCTGCGCCCGCACGATCTCCTCGAGCGAGGCGCCGGTCTCCTCCCGCAGCCGGTGCAGGTAGGTCGTACCGCCGGTGTTGACCGTGTCGTTGACGAGGACGGTCGTGGTGATCTCGCGGCGCAGCGGGTGGTGCTCGATCTGCTCGGCGAACTGCTCGCGCAGCGCCGTCGGGAAGTACGCGTACAGCAGACCGCGCAGGTGGGGGTCGTCGGGCAGTGAGGTGTGCAGCAGCTCGTCCGACACCGTGATCTTCGTGTAGGCCAGCAGTACGGCCGTCTCCGGGCCGGTCAGGCCGTGACCGGCGCCGAGGCGCTCGCGGATCTGCCGGTCGGTGGGCAGGAACTCCAGCGCCCGGTCGAGGTGGCCCTCGCGCACCAGATGGCGGATGAAGCGCTGCTGGGCGTGGAGCATGTCCTTGGACTGGGCGAGGGCGTTGGCGATGGCCGTGTTCTGCGCGTAGTTGTTGCGCAGGACGAGCCGGCCGACCTCGTCGGTCATCTCGGCGAGCAGCTTGTTGCGCTGCTTGACCGTCATGTCGCCCTCGGTGACCAGGCCGTTGAGCAGGATCTTGATGTTCACCTCGTGGTCGGAGGTGTCCACGCCCGCGCTGTTGTCGATGGCGTCCGTGTTGATCCTGCCGCCGCCGCGGGCGAACTCGATCCGGCCGAGCTGGGTCAGGCCCAGGTTGCCGCCCTCGCCGACGACCTTGACCCGCAGGTCGGCGCCGTCGACGCGGATGGCGTCGTTCGCCTTGTCGCCGACGTCGGCGTGCGACTCCGTGCTGGACTTGACGTACGTGCCGATGCCGCCGTTCCACAGCAGGTCCACCGGCGCCTTGAGGATGGCCTTCATCAGGTCGGCCGGGGTCAGCTTGGTGACGCCCGCCTCGATGCCGAGGGCCTCCCGGATGTGACTGTTGACCGGGATCGCCTTCGCCGTGCGGGGGAAGACACCGCCGCCGGCGGACAGCAGTCCGGTGTTGTAGTCGGCCCAGCTGGAGCGGGGCAGCTCGAACAGGCGGCGGCGCTCGGCGTACGAGGTCGCCGCGTCGGGGTGCGGGTCGATGAAGATGTGCCGGTGGTCGAAGGCGGCGACCAGGCGGATGTGCTCGCTGAGCAGCATGCCGTTGCCGAACACGTCACCGGACATGTCGCCGATGCCGACGACGGTGAAGTCCTCGGCCTGTGTGTTGACGCCCAGCTCCCGGAAGTGCCGCTTCACGGACTCCCAGGCGCCGCGGGCGGTGATCCCCATGCCCTTGTGGTCGTAGCCGGCGGAGCCGCCGGAGGCGAAGGCGTCCCCGAGCCAGAAGTCGTACGACTGGGCGACCGCGTTGGCGATGTCGGAGAACGTCGCGGTGCCCTTGTCGGCGGCGACCACCAGGTAGGTGTCGTCCTCGTCGTGCCGGACGACGTCGGCCGGCGGCACGACCTCCCCGGCGACCATGTTGTCGGTGATGTCGAGCAGCGCGGAGATGAAGGTCTTGTAGCTGGCGACGCCCTCGGCCATCCACGCGTCGCGGTCCACGCCCGGGTCGGGCAGCTGCTTGGCGACGAAGCCGCCCTTGGCGCCGACCGGCACGATGACGGTGTTCTTCACCATCTGCGCCTTGACCAGGCCGAGGATCTCGGTGCGGAAGTCCTCACGCCGGTCGGACCAGCGCAGACCACCGCGCGCGACCTTCCCGAACCTGAGGTGCACGCCCTCCACCCGCGGCGAGTACACCCAGATCTCGAAGGCGGGGCGCGGCGCCGGCAGGTCGGGGATGGCCTGCGGGTCGAACTTCATGGACACGTAGTCGTGCGACGTGCCCTCCGCGGTCCGCTGGAAGAAGTTGGTGCGCAGGGTCGCCTTGATGACGGTGAGGAAGGACCGCAGGATCCGGTCCTCGTCGAGGGAGGCCACCTGGTCGAGGGCGGCGTCCAGCTCCTCCAGGAGCGCGTCGACGATCTCCAGCCCGGCGCGCTGCCGCTCCGGCGACATCCGTGCCTCGAACAGCGACACCAGCAGCCGGGTGGTGTGGACGTTCGTGCGGAGGGTGTCCTCCATGTAGTCCTGGCTGAAGGTGGAACCGGCCTGCCGCAGGTACTTGGCGTACGCGCGCAGCACCATCGCCTGCCGCCAGGTCAGCCCGGCGCCCAGCACGAGGGCGTTGAAGCCGTCGTTCTCCGCCTTGCCGGTCCAGGTGGCGGCGAACGCCTCCTGGAACCGCTCGCGCCCGTCGTCACCGAGGTAGTCGCCGTTGGCGCCGCTCAGCGCGCGGGGCAGGCGCAGACCGAAGTCGTAGATCCAGGAGACGCTGCGGTCGGCGGAGCGCAGCTCGTACGGCCGTTCGTCGATGACCTCGACGCCGAGGCGGTTGAGCACGGGCAGCACGGCCGACAGGGAGATCGCGTCGCCCCTGCGGTAGATCTTGAAGCGGCGCTCGCCGGGGCCGGCGCCCACCGGTTCGTACAGGCTGAGGGCGAAGTTCTGCTCCTCGGTGAGCCGTTCGAGGTGCACGAGGTCGGCGACCGCGGAGCGCGGGGTGTGGTCGGCCTTGTAGCCCTCGGGGAAGGCGTTGTTGTAGCGGCGCAGCAGCTCCGCGGCCCGCTCCTCGCCCAGTTCGGCGGTGAGCGCCTCGGCGAACGCGTCGGCCCAGGAGCGGGCGGCCTCGACCAGCCGGGCCTCGATGCGCTCCTTGTCGCTGTCGGACAGCTCGGGCAGTTCGGTGCCCGGCGGGACCCGCACGACGAAGTGCAGACGGGAGAGGATCGACTCGGTGTTCCAGGCGGTGAAGTCGACGCTGATGCCGCCCAGTTCCTCCTTGAGGATGTCGATGATGCGCAGCCGGACGCCGGTGGTGTAACGGTCGCGGGGCAGGTAGACGAGGGCGGAGTAGTAGCGCCCGTACTCGTCCTGCCGCAGGTAGAGGCGCAGCCGCCTGCGCTCCTGCAGGTAGAGAACGGACGTGACGATGGACCGGAGTTCGTCCACCGGCGTCTGGAACAGCTCGTCGCGCGGGTAGGTCTCCATGATCTGGAGCAGGTCGCGTCCGTCGTGGCTGTTGGGCGAGAAGCCGGCGCCCCTGAGGACGGCCTCGACCTTGCGCCGGACGACCGGGACCCGCATGACGGACTCGGTGTAGGCGGCGGAGGAGAACAGGCCGAGGAAGCGCCGCTCACCGACGACGTTGCCGTCGGCGTCGAACTTCTTGACGCCGACGTAGTCGAGGTAGGACGGCCGGTGCACGGTGGCCCGGCTGTTGGCCTTGGTCAGCACGAGCAGCTTGTGCTCGCGTGCCTTGGCGCGGGCGTCGGCGGGGAGCCGCTCGAAGGAGGGGCTGACGGGGTGGCTGTCGCCGCCGGCGTGATGCGGGTCGGAGCGCAGGATGCCGAGGCCGGTGCCGGGCACGGCGGCGAGGGAGTCGTCCTCCCGCAGCTCGTACTCCCGGTAGCCGAGGAAGGTGAAGTGGTCGGCGGCGAGCCAGCGCAGCAGTTCCCGGGCCTCCTCGACGTCGGGCGAGGGCAGGTCGGCGGGGACGGGCTCCTCTTCGAGCCGGTCGGCGATCCGCACGGCCGCCTCCCGCATCTTCTCCCAGTCCTCCACGGCCTCACGGACGTCGGACAGGACGCGCAGCAGGTCGGAGGTGATCTGCTTGAGGTCGGCGCGGTCGGTCTCGCGGTCCATCTCGACGTGGATCCACGACTCGACGTGCGCGTCGTGCGGAAGGTCCCGGGAGGCGGGCGCGGCGGCGAGCACCTCGATGAGCTTGCCGGTGACATCGCGGCGGACGACGATCTGCGGGTGGACGACGAGGTGGATGCCCCGCCCCTGCCGGGTCAGCTCGTTCGTCACCGAGTCGACGAGGAAGGGCATGTCGTCGGTGACGACCTCGACGACGGAGTGGCTGCAGGTCCAGCCGTTCTCCTCGACGGTCGGGGTGTGGACGCGTACGTTCGCGGTGCCCTGTGGCCGGTTCTCGGCCAGCCGGTAGTGGGAGAAGGCAGCTCCGAAGATGTCGACCGGGTCGCGGTCGGTGAGGTCCTCCGGAGCGGTGTGCAGGTAGTAGCGCTGGAGGAACGAGAGCACGGAGTCGTGGTCCGGGATGCCCGGACCGTCCTCGCCCGTCGTCCCAGTCGGTAGGTGCCCCCCGACCGGACTGTTCTCAGCGACCCGGGCCGCCCTCTCGAGCAACTCGGCCTTGGCTTCGTCCAGCTTGGTCTGCATTGTCCTCTGACTCCTGTCGCGCGCCGTTGCGTGACGTAGAAGGAAGTACGGTCTCTTCCCCTGCGGCTCGACGCCACGGCCCGGGATCTCCGGTCTGCTCCGACGCTATGCCGCAAGGTGAGATGAGCGGGGGGTTATCAGCCATTCTCGACGCTCCCCGGCGGTGTGACGCTGCTCTCTGCGCCGCCTTCTTCCGGGGTGTGTGCGGCATCCCGGGGGTCGTTGCGACCCCGCCCCGCCCGCGAGGACCAGCGACTGCCGCCCGGCCACGGATGTCGTCCGAGGTCACCGGGCGCGGGGCAGGGGCAACAGCGCCCCCGCGAGATATCGCGCTGATCACGCCACCAAGGCTATCGCTCCCCACGGGGGGCCCGTCATGAGCCGTATGTGTACAAAACAGGGGGTGGAAGTTTGACGTTCTGCACAGGGGCGGGGCCGGGGGCGGTGTGTGAAGGGGGCCTTGCGAAAAGTCGCCGCGCGCCCCGCCCCGGAGGCACTCTGAAAGCAGCCCACCTCTTGGCAAGGCCGCCCCCAGGAGGCACGTTGCCAATGAAGAGCGCCCGCACCGAGAGGAGCCGCCCGACATGACCGCGAAAATCCTCATCGTCACCGGCGACGCAGCGGAGTCCCTTGAGGTCCTCTACCCCTACCAACGCCTCCGCGAAGAGGGCTACGACGTCCACATCGCGGCCCCCACCCGCAAACAGCTCCGGTTCGTCGTCCACGACTTCGAGCCCGGCTTCGACACCTACACCGAGAAACCCGGCTACACCTGGCCCGCCGACCTCGCCTTCTCCGAGGTCGACCCCGGCCAGTACGCCGCCGTCGTCATCCCCGGCGGCCGCGCCCCCGAGTACCTTCGCAACGATCCCGAGCTGCGCAAGATCCTCAAGTCGTTCTTCGACGCGGACAAGCCGGTCGCGCAGATCTGTCACGGCCCCCTCCTCACCGCCGCGACCGAAAGCCTCCGCGGCCGCCGCGTCACGGCCTATCCGGCGCTGGAGCTGGACATGCAGACCGCCGGCGCCACCTTCCAGGACAGCGAGGCGGTGGTCGACGGCACCCTGGTCTCCTCCCGCGCCTGGCCGGACCACCCGGCCTGGATGCGTGAGTTCCTCACGGTCCTGCGCGCCAAGGCACCGGTGATCTGACCCACCCACCCCGCGACCGCTGCCGGTGCGGCGCCTCCAGAGGCGCCGCACCCCTTTTCACGCGGCTGTCCGCTCCGCCACCTCGACGGCCTCCTCCAGCGTGTCCACCACCGGCACCCCCACCGCCTCGAGACTGGCCCGGCTGTGCGATCCGCCGGTGTACAGCACGGCCCGCGCGCCCACGTGCAGCGCCGCGACGGCGTCGTCGGCGGCGTCCCCGATCACCACCGTGCGCTCCGCCTCGACCCCGGCCAGCGCCTGGAGGTGGCGCACCATGTGCTCCGCCTTGCTGCCCCCGGACGGCCCGGTCCGCCCGTCGACCCGCAGGAAGTGCGGCTCGATCCCGAAGCCGCGCACCAGCGGCACCAGTTCGTCGTGGACGTACATGCTGAGCAGGGACTGACTGCGGCCCGCCGACCGCCATCCGGCGAGCAGCTCGGCCGCCCCCTCGGTGAGCCCGCACCGCACCCGGTGCTCGGCGTAGTACCGGTGGAAGACCTCGTCCATGACCTCCCACTCGGCGTCCGTGGGCAGTCTGCCCATCAGCCGCTCGTAGAACTGGGGCACCGGCACGCAGTACAGCGCCCGATAGCGCTCCAAGGTGATCGGCTCCAGCCCCAGCTCGGCGAACGCCGCGTTCGTCGCCCCGATGATCGCGTCGTTGTCGTGGAACAGCGTGCCGTTCCAGTCCCACACGATGTGCCCCGCTGACTTCCCCATGCCCGCAAACGTACCCGCCGCCACTGACAATCAGGAGAACGCCGGCTCGACGACACAGCTCGTCACCGGCGACGACCTCAGCCCCCGGAGCCCACGAGGTGGGGGATCTCCTGCGTGGCGAACCACAGCAGCTCATGGTCCTCGGCGCCGTCCACCACGAACTGCGCGTCGTCGTCCCCGCCGTCCGCCGCCGCCAGCGCGTCGGCCGCGGCCGCCACGTCCGTCTCCGCGTCACCGGCGTCGACATGCACCGAGGCGGCCTTGGCCAGCGGTACGGCCCCGGCGACCCGCACCTCGCCGAGCGCCGCCGGGTCGAGGCCCCGGTCGGGGTCTGCCGCGGCCGCGCCGTCGGGTACGTCGACGGCGACCACGACCCGCCGACGCGGCGCGCCGGGGTCGGCCGCCAGCAGCCGCAACGAGGCGAGCGCGGCCCGGCTGAGGGCGGCGTACTCCAGTTCCTCGATGTCGTCGGAGAGGTACCACTCGCGCAGGGCGGGCGTGACGGCGTACGCGACGAGCGGCCCGGACCCCAGCTCTCCCGTTTTGTGCGCCTCGGCGAGACCGGGGAGGGTCAGGGGGACATAGACGCGCATGATGGGCCGCTCTTTCCTGGTCGGAGGTCTCCGCTCGCGCCCCGGGGAGGTCTTGTCAGGTCCCGCCCCTCCCGGAGGGCCTTCAGGATACGTGCGGGAGTCCCCTTTCGGGTCCCCGCCCACACCCCGGAAAGCGTCAACCCCAGGCCTCGGAACTCACCCCCCACACCCCTCCTTCCCGCGGTTTTCCCACCCCCGACCACCCTGATAGGTGAATCTCCCCGGACCGCCACCGCGACCGTCCGCTTCCTTGCCGTCACACACCGCGTCCCCGTACAAGATCAGCACCGCAAGTTACCGCCCGGTAGAGACATTGGCCGGGCCCAGCGAACGGGGACACCCATGAACAAGGTCATGACGAGGACCCAGCGCACCCCCGGCAGCCGCCCGCCGGGCCGCCGCGACACCCGCCGCCCCGCCGACGCCCCACCCCGCACCCCGGGCGGAACCTCCCGCACGACACCCACCGGCGGCCGCCCACCGGCCTCACCCGGCGGCTCCCCACGCACCCGCCCCACCGACAACCGCCCGGCGACCGCCCCCACCCTCCCCTCACCGTCCCGCACACCCGACCCCGCCCGAAGCCCACGCGGGTCCCTCGCCCAGCAGCCCCAGCCCCGCCCCACCGACCTCTTCGCCGACCGCCTCCTCGCCGTCCTCAGCGGCCAACGCCCCGTCCACTACATGCTCCGCCACACCATCGGCCGCGCCTACGACGACCTCGCCCACCTCGCCGAACGCGGCCCCCTGCGCACCGCCCACGGCACCCGCCCGGTCGTCCGCGACATCGGCTACTTCGTCCCCCGCCCCGGCGCCATCGAGGCCTTCGCCCGCATCGGCGCCGGCGACCGGCTGCGCGCGATGGCCTTCCGCCTGGAACTCGGCCCCGACCGCCGCTGGCGCTGCACCGCCGTAGAACTCGGCGGCCCCCGCAGGCCCCAGACCGCCGACGACTGACCCCGGCACAAGCCGAAGGGCCGGACCACCCTCAGGTGACCCGGCCCTCAAACCCACAGACCAGCCCCGCAGCCCCCTACTTCTGGTGCTGCCGCTTCCGGCCCTTCCTACGACTACTTCTTACGACGCCGCCCGGCCTTCGCCTGCTTGCGCCGCTCCGCGCGCGTGAGACCGTCGGCCTCGGAACGAACCGGCTCCTCGTCCCCGACGAAGTCGCCCTCGATGGTGCCGCCCTCGCCGTCCACCGTCGGCGCCGAGAAGTGCAGGTTCCGCCGCTGCGGGACGTCCAGCCCCTTGGCACGGATCTCCGGGCGCCCGCTCGCCTGCGCCGGCACCGCGTCCTGCTTCTCCATGTCGACCGGCGCGGCGTCCTCGACCGGAACCTCCTCGACCTGCTGCTCGACCTGGACCTCCAGGTTGAACAGGTAGCCGACGGACTCCTCCTTGATGCCGTCCATCATCGCGGTGAACATGTCGAAGCCCTCACGCTGGTACTCCACCAGCGGGTCCTTCTGCGCCATCGCGCGCAGACCGATGCCCTCCTGGAGGTAGTCCATCTCGTAGAGGTGCTCACGCCACTTGCGGTCCAGCACCGACAGCACGACCCGCCGCTCCAGCTCACGCATGATCTCGGAGCCGAGCTGCGCCTCCCGCGCCTCGTACTGCTCGTGGATGTCGTCCTTGATGGACTCGGCGATGAACTCGGCCGTCAGACCGGCCCGGTCACCGGCCGCCTCCTCCAGCTCGTCGATGACGACCTTCACCGGGTAGAGCTGCTTGAAAGCGCCCCACAGACGGTCCAGGTCCCAGTCCTCCGCGAAGCCCTCGGCGGTCTCCGCGGCGACATACGCGTCGATCGTGTCGTCCATGAAGTGCTGGATCTGCTCGTGCAGGTCCTCGCCCTCCAGAACCCGGCGCCGCTCGCCGTAGATGACCTCACGCTGCCGGTTGAGGACCTCGTCGTACTTCAGGACGTTCTTACGCGTCTCGAAGTTCTGCTGCTCGACCTGCGACTGCGCGGATGCGATCGCGCGCGTGACCATCTTGTTCTCGATCGGCACGTCGTCCGGCACGTTCGCCATGGACATCACGCGCTCGACCATCTGCGCCTTGAACAGCCGCATCAGATCGTCACCGAGCGACAGATAGAAACGGGACTCACCCGGGTCGCCCTGACGGCCGGAACGACCACGCAGCTGGTTGTCGATACGACGCGACTCGTGCCGCTCGGTGCCCAGCACGTACAGGCCGCCGAGCTCCTCGACCTCTTCCTTCTCCGCCTTGACGGCCTGCTCGGCCTTCTCCAGAGCAGCCGGCAGGGCGTGCGCCCACTCCTCGATGTGCTCCTCGGGGTCGAGGCCGCGCTGACGCAGCTCCGCCTCGGCGAGGTCCTCGGGGTTGCCGCCCAGCTTGATGTCCGTACCACGACCCGCCATGTTCGTGGCCACGGTCACCGCGCCCCGGCGGCCGGCCTGGGCGACGATCTGCGCCTCACGCTCGTGGTGCTTGGCGTTCAGCACCTCGTGCTGGATGCCCCGCTTGCTGAGCTGCTGCGACAGGTACTCGGACTTCTCGACCGACGTCGTACCGACGAGGATCGGCTGGCCCTTCTCGTGCTTCTCCGCGATGTCGTCGACGACCGCCTCGAACTTCGCGACCTCGGTGCGGTAGATCAGGTCCGACTGGTCCTTACGGACCATCGGCTTGTTCGTCGGGATCGGCACCACACCGAGCTTGTAGATCTGGTGGAACTCGGCGGCCTCGGTCATCGCCGTACCGGTCATGCCGGAGAGCTTGCTGTAGAGGCGGAAGAAGTTCTGCAGGGTGATCGTGGCGAGCGTCTGGTTCTCGTCCTTGATGTCCACCCCTTCCTTCGCCTCGATCGCCTGGTGCATGCCCTCGTTGTAACGGCGGCCGGCGAGGATACGGCCCGTGTGCTCGTCGACGATCATGACCTCGCCGTCGATGACGACGTAGTCCTTGTCCTTCTTGAAGAGCTCCTTCGCCTTGATGGCGTTGTTCAGGTAGCCCACCAGCGGCGTGTTCACCGACTCGTACAGGTTGTCGATGCCCAGCCAGTCCTCGACCTTGGAGACACCGGCCTCGTGGATGGCGACCGTGCGCTTCTTCTCGTCGACGTCGTAGTCGCCGGTCTCCTCCAAGCCCTTCAGCGGGTTGCCGGCCTCGCCGCGCTTGAGGCGCGTCACCAGCTTCGCGAAGTCCCCGTACCACTTCGTGGCCTGGTCGGCCGGGCCAGAGATGATCAGCGGCGTACGGGCCTCGTCGATGAGGATGGAGTCGACCTCGTCGACGATGGCGAAGTTGTGCCCGCGCTGGACGAGTTCGTCCTTCGACCACGCCATGTTGTCGCGGAGGTAGTCGAAGCCGAACTCGTTGTTCGTGCCGTACGTGATGTCGCAGCTGTACTGCTCGCGGCGCTGCGCCGGCGTCATGTTCGCGAGGATGCAGCCGACGCTCAGGCCCAGGAACCTGTGGACGCGGCCCATCATCTCCGAGTCGCGCTCGGCCAGGTAGTCGTTGACCGTGATGAGGTGCACGCCGTCACCGGAGATGGCGTTCAGATAGGCGGGCAGCGTACCCACCAGGGTCTTGCCCTCACCGGTCTTCATCTCGGCGACGTAGCCCATGTGCAGGGCGGCACCGCCCATCATCTGCACGTCGTAGTGACGCTGGCCGAGGACACGCTTGGCCGCCTCACGCACCGTGGCGAACGCCTCCGGAAGCAGGTCGTCGAGGCTCTCACCATCGGCGTACCGCTGCTTGTACTCATCGGTGAGGGCCCGCAGCTCGGCGTCGGAGAGGTCGACGAAGTCCTCTTCGATGGAGTTGACCTGGTCCGCGATGCGGTGCAGCTTGCGCAGGATCTTGCCTTCGCCTGCACGCATGATCTTCGAGAGGACGGACACGGGGGTTGGTCTCCTTGCCGGTCGGGCCTGGGACGGTCGGTTTCCATTTGACTTACTGAGCAACGGCCATCGTATGCGAGGACCCCACCACGCCGGGAGGCCTGGCACGACGAGGACCGCGCTCAGCCGCGCACGGCCTGGATTTTCCTTCTTCACAGGGGACAACGGCCGGAGCGCGCGGATGGTGCCGGATCCGGCAAACGAATTGAGCGAATTGTGATCGCCTGCTCACGCACCGCGAAAACATGGCGCCCACGCGGCACCTTTGCACAGAATCAGCCGATGGAGCCCGTCACCCTCCCCACCGCCCGCCTCGTCCTGCGCCCGCTCGGCCCCCAGGACACCGACGCGGTCCACGCCGCCGCCCAGGACCCCGACATCCAGCGCTGGACCACCATCCCCTCCCCCTACCTCCCCGAACACGCCCGCAGCTTCACCGAACAACTGGCCCCGGAAGGCTGGGCCAACGGCTCGATGTTCACCTTCGGCGTGTTCCTCCCCGACCACACCCTCACCGGCGTGCTCAGCCTCACAATGCGCTCCCCGGGCACCGCCGAGGTCGGCTTCTGGGCCACCAAGGAACACCGCGGCCACGGCTACACCACCGAGGCCACCCTCACCGCCTCCCGCTGGGCCTTCACCGACCTCGCCGTCGACCGCGTCGAATGGCGCGCCGAAGTAGGCAACACCGCCTCCCGCGCGGTGGCGGAAAACGCCGGATTCACCCTGGAAGGCACCCTGCGCTCCGCGATCAGCAACAAGGGCGTACGCCGAGACTGCTGGGTGGCCTCCCTCCTCCCCTCGGACCTCGGCCTGCCCTCAACGGCGCCGTACCTGCCCGCGCCGACAGATACGGCCGACGCCCGACGGGGGCGAGCCTGAAGGCGCCGGCCGGAACATCTGCCTCTCCCCGCGCCCGGTGAGCGAGGGCCGACGAAATCGCCCTCGCCCCTACTCCCACCGCACCCACCCCAGCCCAAAACCCCAGCTCACCTCGCACTGTCAGACCCGTCCCCTATCGTGCGCACCATGACGACGCCGCGCCCCGCACAGCTCTCCGCAGACGAAGCCCGCCGCATCGCTCTACGGGCACAAGGCTTCCTCGGCGCCCCCGACCGCAGAGCCGGCGTCCGCGGCGTCCTGCGCCACCTCGGCGCCGTCCAACTGGACACCATCTCCGTCCTCGCCCGCTCCCACGAACTCATCCCGTACGCCCGCCTGGGCGCCACGGGCCGCAAGACCGTCGAGGACGCCTACTGGAAAGGCACCCACGCCTTCGAGTACTGGTCCCACGCCGCCTGCATCCTCCCCATCGAGGAATGGCCCCACTTCGCCTTCCGCCGCCGCGCCTACCGCAACCGCCCCCACTGGAACCACCCCCTGCCCGACGGCACCTACGACCAGGTCATCAAGCAACTGAGCACCGAAGGCCCCCTCACCGCCACCGAGTTGGGCGGCGCGAAGAAGACCAGCGAATGGTGGGACTGGTCCGGCACCAAGGTCGCCGTGGAACGCGCCCTGATGTACGGCGAGGTGGTCTGCGTCGAACGCCGCGGCTGGAAACGCGTCTACGACCTCGCCGAACGCGCCGTCCCCGCCGACCTCCTGCACGACGAACTGGACGACACCGAATGCCTGCGCCGTCTGGTCCGCCTGGCCGGCCAGTCCCTCGGCGTCGGCACCCGCGCGGACATAGCCGACTACCACCGCCTCAAGGGCGAACAGGTCGACGCGGTGATCGCCGACTCCGGCCTGGTCCCCGTCACCGTCGAAGGCTGGGGCAAACCGGCCTGGGCCGACCCGGCAGCCCTGGAGACAGCACCCCGCGGCCGCCACCGCACCACGCTCCTGTCCCCCTTCGACTCCCTCATCTGGGAGCGGGCCCGCACCGAGCGCATCTTCGGCTTCACCCACCGCCTGGAGGCGTACGTCCCCAAACCGAAGCGGGTCTACGGCTACTTCGCGATGCCGGTGCTGGCCGGCGGACAACTCGTCGGCCGCGTCGACCCGGCCCGCGAGGGCCGCACCCTCGTCGCCAAACAGGTCACCCTGGACAGCGCGAAGGCCGTCCCCGCGGTGGCGCAGGCCCTCATCGAAGCGGCGACCTGGGTCGACTGCACGGACGTACGCGTCGAACGCGTGGACGCCCCGGAACTGCGCGAACCCCTCACCACGGAACTCGCCCGCGCCCTCGCCTGAGCCCCACCAGGGCCACCGGGACCGCTGAGACCACCGAAGCCGCTGGAACTGCCGGAACTGCCGGAACCACCAGAACTACGGGCTTCCCCCCGGAACGACCCGGAACTACCGAATCTCGAGGATCTTCTCCCGCATCGCGTACACCACCGCCTCCATCCTGGAGTGCAGCTGCAGCTTCTCCAGGATGTTGCGCACATGGTTCTTCACGGTGTTCTCGGAGATGAACAACTCCTTGGCGATGTCCCGGTTGTTCATCCCCGTAGCGACAAGCTTCAGCACTTCCAGCTCACGGTCCGTCAACCGCGGCGCCGGAACGAGCCGGCGCTCATCGGTCCGCTGGATCATCGACTTGAACTCGGTGAGGAGTTTCGACGCCATGGACGGACTGATCTGCGACTGCCCGTCCGCCACCGCGCGAATGGCCGTCGCGACCTCGTCCGTGGAGATCTCCTTCAGGAGATATCCCGTCGCGCCCGCCTTGATCGCTTCATAGAGATCGGCTTCCTCATCGCTGATCGTCAACATGATGATCTTCGCGCTGGGAGCCACCTCCTTGATGGACGTGCACGCCTCGATACCACCGCGCTTGGGCATCCGCACGTCCATCAGCACGATGTCCGGCAGCAGATCGGCCGCCTTTTCCACGGCCTCTGCGCCATCGCCCGCCTCACCCACGACCTGGATGTCCTCCTCGGCCGCGAGCACGATCTCCAGTCCGCGACGGAACAAGGCGTGATCGTCCACCACAAGGACTCTGATCGGCTCCTTGCGGGGAGTTCCCGCATCCGGGCCCATGCCGACGACGCCGTCGTCGGCATCCCCGTCACGCATCGGTCCGAAGCTGTCCGCCATCGTTCCTCCCCCTGAAGGCTGCGGCCGTGGTCCTGTGCCATCGCCAACGCAAGGCAACGACCCAACGGTTGAGCCGTTGCCCGCCATGATTCCATGTCCGGACGACAACGCGGTGACAGAGCGGCGCGCGAAGGGGTCGCACACGGATGCCCCTGGGGGCGCAAGGGCGCTCCAGGGGCACCTGCTGGGCTGCCACCGGGCCGGGTCAGCCGCCCAGCGCGCCACCCGCCTCGGGCGAGTGCGCGTTGGTGACCATCGTGTCCGTCCTGAGATGGATCACGCCGTAGTCGTAGGCGTGCCGCCGGTAGACGACGCTGGGTTCCTTCGTCTCGGAGTCGACGAAGAGGTAGAAGTCGTGCCCGACCAGCTCCATCTCATAGAGGGCCTGGTCAAGGGTCATCGGTGCGGCGACGTGGGTCTTCTCGCGCACCACGAGGGGACCGTCGCCCTGCACCTCCAACGAACCGATCTTCTTGGTGGGCACGCTGTCGGACTCGTCGGCCGGGACGGGACGGCCGTTGCCGCTGAGGGTCGCGACGCCTGGGACGTGGTCGGGGACCTCCGCTGCCGAGAGCCGGCGTGCGCCGCGTCGCGTGTAGCGCTTGTCATGCTGCTTGCGCAGCTGGGCGTCCAGCTTCTCCGCCGCCAGGTCGAGTGCCGCGTACGGGTCGCTGGCCGCTGCCTCCGCCCGGATCACCGGACCGCGGGAGCGGAGCGTGATCTCCACTCGGTCGCTCCGGTCGGCCTGTCGGGGGTTGGGCTCCTTGGACACCTCGACGTCGAGGCTGATCACCTTGGCATCGAGCCTCTGGATCTTCTCCAGCTTCAGCTTCTCGGCCACGTGCTTGCGGAACCGCTCGGGCACCTCGGTCTTGCGGCCCTTGACGACGACGTCCACGCAGAACTCCGTTCCCGGATCGCTCCGCGTCAGCGGCGGAGCATCTCCCTTTTGCACCAGGATCCGGTGAGCACCGGAACCTCGGACTCGGTGACTTCCACCTCCTCCTCCCCCATGGGCGAGATCTCCACCCCAGGTGCTGCGGGTGATTGCCGAAAACCGCAGCACGGCATTCGAAATTGAGAGGTGTGGCCTGCGGCTTTCCCTCACAACCGAACATATCTCGCCCGGACGGATGTCGTCACCCTCTACTGCGGCGTACCTCCGTTCAGGTGAAAAGGCCTTCTCATTACCTGCAACGACTCAAGATCCCCCTCAGTTCCGGTTTATTTCGAAAGAGTCCGGCGGCGCTGCGACGACGGCCGCGCACACCACGTCACCAGCGACAGCCAAGCCCACCGGCCCGGCCGGCAACCGGCCCGCGCCTCCCTCCCGCGCTCCGGACCGACGTACCCCTCTGCCTTCCCGAGTGACGCCCCCGTACACAGCCGCCGCCCCTTCATCACGCTCCGTCCACACGACCGCCCCAGCTCCGGCCACCCCTGCCGCGCACCGCTCCGCCGCGACCGCCGCCCGCACGGCCCGCGCCGCCTCCGCGAGAGACGCACCCGTCGTCACGAGGTCGTCGACGAGTACCACCGAACCGCCGCACAGCAACCGCGCGCCACCGGGCACCACCACCAGCGCGCCCACCAGGTTCTCCAGCCGCTGCCGGGAGTTGAGCCCCGACTGATCGGCCACCACACGCCGCTGCCGCAACACCGCGGCCACCCGCACCGACACCCCCGCCCTGCGCAACTCACCGGCGGCCGCGAGAGCGATACGACGGGCGGGGTCGTGGCCACGGGCTCGGACGGCTTTGGGGGCGGAGGGGACGGGGACGAGGAGTACGGGACCGGGTCCAGGTCCGGATCCGGGGGGTGGGGGCCCCTCCCCCACCCCCACCTCCCCCCACCCCAACCCCACCCGCACCGCCCCCGCCAACGCCGTCCCCAACGGTCGCGCCAGCGCCAGCGCCCCGCGTTCCTTGTGCGCCAGCAGCACGGCCCGTACCTCGTCCGCGTACCGGGCCGCCGCGTGCACGGCGGGCAGCCCGGGCGGCTCGGGCAGCGGCCGCACCCTGCGGGGAGTGCTCCCGCCGAGCGCGGCGCGGCATGCGGGGCAGAGCACCGTACGGGCCCGTCCGCAGCCCGCGCACTCGGCCGGCAGGACCAGGCCGGTGAGTTCCTGCCACCACCGCCGAACGCCTTCCACACCCACCACTGTGCCAACACGGGCAGGGACCGGCCACCCCTGTGGAAAACCGCCTGTGGACAACTCGGCGGATCCGACAGGAAGCAGGTCAGCCCATTGTGACGAGCGAATCAGCGCGGGAAGGCACGCAGGTCACCCCGGGTAGAACGCGACCGAGGCGGCCTCCTTCAGCGTCCGCCACCCGCTCCCCCCGGGCAGCCACAGCAGCCCGTCCTTGGAGGTCGCGAAGAGCGGGGCGTCGCTGTCCTCGGAGGCGGCGATGCTGGTCACCTCGGTGAGGCCGGGCAGGGTTCCCGTCTCGGGGATGGAGCCGTCGCACTGCACGTACTGCACCTGCTCGACCCCGCCGGCTTCGCGTCCGACGACGACGAGCCGGCTGTCCCCGGCCCAGGAAACGGTCGTGACCTTCTCCAGGTCGGGTGTCGCGGAGCGCAGTTCCTGGACGGAGACGGTGGGCCGGCCCCCGTTCTTGTCCCGTTCGATCCGCCCGATGAGCAGGGACTGCTTGCCGCCCTTGTCCACGACGAGCGCGATCCGGACGCCGTCGGCGGCCACCCGTACGGCGTTGATCCGCCCGTCCAGCCCCGGGGTGAGGACGTCCACGGGCCGGCCGCCGCCCTTCTCCAGAAGGAGCAGCCGAGGCGCGGCAAGGTCGCGGTCGGCGATCCACAGGTCGCCCTGCGCGTCCCAGCTGGGTGTGGTGAGCCGGTCGGCCTCGGTCCTGCCCTTGCTCTCCAGGACGGGTTCGGTGAGGGCGCGGTTCGTGACGGTCGAGGTGACGTAGAGGGCCTTGCCGTCGAGGGTGACTCCGGCGGCGCTGCGTTCGTCGCGGGCCACGGCCACGGAGCGCAGTTCCTTGCTGCCGTCGCCGAGCGCGCCCGCCACCGGTTCGGGGTCGGCGCTGTTGCCGCCGCTGTTGGTCATCCGGACAAGCCGGTGGTGGCCGTCGATGAAGTACAGGTGGTCGGGGGTCATCTCGGCGCCGCGTTCGGCCACGGCCGTGGCCCGGTCCTCGCGGAGGACGCACAGTTGTCTGCCGCCTGCCCGCAGCTCGACCTCGTCGACCGTCGGGGTGAGGCTCTGCACCGTGAACAGCAGCTGGGCGGCCATTTCGTCGCACTTGCCGTGCCCGATGCCGGCCGCCTTGTCGTTGAGCGGCACGGTGAGTCTGTTCTGGTCGTCGGGGGTGAGCGAGGGGGCGCCCTTGGACAGCGCCGTGCCGGTGGGAAAGCTGGACCTGACGACGGGCCGCAGCCAGCTGGTGGGTCCGTTGAGCACGGAGCGCACCATCTGGGTCATGGGGTCGACGCGTTCCCGCACGTAGACGGGGTCGGCGACGGCCATGGGCTGCCCGGAGCCGGCGGAGATGGTGTCGGTGGCGAAGTAGTACTTGTTGACGGACATGTAGTTGCGCTGGAAGTCCGACTTGCCCATGACGACGCCTTGGGGCAGGGCGTCGATGCGCCACTGTCGGGTCTTCTTGTCGCGTGTGAGGTGCACGGTCTGGCTGTAGTCGCCGGAGGCGGGCGCGTACGACTGCTGTGCGTCGACGGTGGCGACCTTCGTACCGGTCAGGGTGTAGCTGAGGTCGTTGCCCTGCTCGCGGCCGCCGGAGCGGTCGGATTCGGCTCCCGGCCCGTCGGCGAGGACCGTGGTGGAGCGCTCGGGCTCCCATCGCTGGGCGGCGCGGGTGGTCAGGTACTGCCGCGCCGTCGAGTAACGCGGGTCGTCGCTGGTGAGCGCTTCGAGGAAGCCCTGGACGATCTCGTTGGGCTGTGCGTCTTCCCGGGGCGGCATCGCGAACACCCGCACCTGCGTGTCCTGGCGGGGAGTGGAGTCGACGCCCCGCAGATCCCCGCTGTCGGGCATGGAGGCGCACCCTGCCAGCAGTACGACGCCGCAGGTGGCGTACGCCGCCGCGCGCGCACGCGCGCGCCGGTGGCCCCCTTGGCGGTCAGCGCCCACGGAATGCCTCCCCTTGCTCGTCCGTACCGTCGGATCCCGCGTCCGTCGTCCGGTCCGGTGTCTCGCCGCGTGCCGTCCTCGTGGCGGGTGGGTCGTCCTGTCGGCGTGCGCCGGAGGCGGGCCGTGGCACGACGCGTGCACCGTTGCCGGGCAGTGCCGTGGGGTCGGCCGTGGGGGCGACCGTGGCCAGCCGGGGCGCGAACGAGGCCCGCTGCTCACCGGCGGGCTGCACCGGCACGGTGGCGCTCTTCTCGCCTCCGCCGCGCGGCAGGCCGGCGTCGTCGAGTCCGCGGTTGCGGCGCGAGTCCTTGGGTTCCAGGGGTATCGGTGAACCCCGTAGCGGTTCGTCGGCGGTCCTGGGCAGTGTGAGCCGGAACTGCGAGCCGCCGCCCGGTTCGCCCCAGGCCTGGAGCCAGCCGCCGTGCAGCCGCGCGTCCTCCAGGGCGATGGACAGGCCCAGTCCGGTGCCGCCGGTGGTACGCGCGCGTGCCGGGTCGGCCCGCCAGAAACGGCTGAACACGCGGGTGGCCTCTCCCGGCTTGAGGCCGACGCCGTAGTCGCGTACGGCGACGGCGACCGCGCCGCCGGCCGCGGCGAGTTTGACGATGACGTCCCTGCCTTCGCCGTGCTCGACGGCGTTGACGACGAGGTTGCGCAGGACGCGTTCCACACGGCGCGCGTCGGCTTCGGCGACCACGGGTTGCTGGTCGCCGAGGACGCGTATGGTCGTGCCCTTGCGCTCGGCGAGCGGCGCGGCTCCGCTGACGACGCGGCGCACGACCTCCCGCAGGTCGATCGGTTCGGCCTCGAGGGCGGCGGCTCCGGCGTCGAAGCGGCTGATCTCCAGCAGGTCGGCGAGCAGCGACTCGAAGCGGTCGAGCTGGTCGGCGAGGAGTTCCGCGGACCGTGCGGTCACCGGGTCGAAGTCCTCGCGTGCCTCGTGGATGACGTCGGCGGCCATGCGCACGGTCGTCAGCGGTGTCCGCAGTTCGTGGGAGACGTCGGACACGAACCGTCGCTGCATCCGCGACAGGTCCTCCAGTTGGTTGATCTTCAGCTGGAGGTTCTGCGCCATCTTGTTGAAGGCCTCGCCGAGCCGCGCGATGTCGTCCTCGCCGGTGACCTTCATCCGTTCCTGCAGGCGTCCGGCGGACAGCCGCTCGGCGATCCCGGCGGCCATCCGCACGGGCGTGACGACCTGCCGCACCACGAGCCACGCGATGGCTCCGAGGAGTACGACGACGAAGAGTCCGGCGGTCGCGAGGGTGCCCTTGACCAGGCTGAGGGACTTCTCCTCCTGGGTGAGCGGGAAGAGGTAGTACAGCTCGTAGGGGTTGTTGTTCGGGTCGTTGACCTGCTTGCCGATGACAAGGGCCGGCTGGGACTCCTTGTCCTGGAAGTAGATGATGCGTGTGTAGCTCTGGGCGGCGCCCGTGCTGGTGTTGACACGGATGCGCAGGGCTTCGGGGACGCTCTTGTTGGGGTTGACATCGCCGGAGGCGCGCGGCCCGCGCCCGCCGCCGGCGATGTCGCCGGGGGGCAGCGTCACGACGTCGAAGGCGCCTTGGCCGCCGCTGGAGAGCGACGACACGAGCTCGCTCATCCACTGGATGACGTTCTGCGAGGAGCCGCCGTCCACCGCGGTCCCGTCGCCGGCGGCCGCGCCGGCCGCCTCGTCGGCTTTCTGCTTGGCGACGGCGAATCCGCCGGCGGCCTGGCTCTGGGAGGCCTTGACCTTGGCGTCGAGCAGCCCGTTGCGCACCTGTCCGATGACGACGAAGCCCAGCAGCAGGACGACGCCCAGCGACATCAGCAGGGTCGTGACGACGACCTTGAGCTGGATGTTGCGCCGCCACAGCCGCATGACGGGCAGAAGCGGCCGGCGCACCCAGCGCAGCAGCAACCGCAGGACCGGGCTGTTGTGGACCCCGCCGCGCAGCAACCCGCCGTCGAAGAGGAGCCCGAGGCGCGAACCCGCCGGCTTCCGGCCGACAGGCCGCTCCGCGCGGGCTCCGGACCGGCCGGGCGCCGAAGCGGCACTGTCTCCTGACATGTCAGCTGGGCCCTGCCTTGTATCCGACGCCACGAACAGTCACCACGATCTCCGGCCGCTCCGGGTCCTTCTCGACCTTGGAACGCAGCCGCTGCACATGCACGTTGACCAGACGGGTGTCGGCCGCGTGCCGGTAGCCCCACACCTGTTCCAGCAGCACCTCGCGGGTGAACACCTGCCACGGCTTGCGCGCCAGCGCGACCAGCAGGTCGAACTCCAGCGGGGTCAGCGCGATCGACTGCCCGTCCCGCTTCACGGAGTGGCCGGCCACGTCGATGACGAGGTCACCGATGGCGAGCTGCTCCGGCGCGGGCTCCTCCGACCTCCGCAGCCGCGCCCGGATCCGGGCCACCAGCTCCTTCGGCTTGAACGGCTTCACGATGTAGTCGTCGGCGCCCGACTCCAGCCCCACGACGACGTCGACGGTGTCGCTCTTGGCCGTGAGCATCACGATCGGCACCCCGGACTCCGCCCTGATCAGACGGCACACCTCGATGCCGTCCCGCCCGGGCAGCATCAGGTCCAGCAGCACCAGATCAGGTTTCGCCTCCCGGAAAGCGGCCAGCGCCTTGTCGCCGTCGGCTACGAAAGACGGCTCAAAACCTTCACCACGCAGCACAATCCCGAGCATCTCGGCCAGTGCGGTGTCGTCGTCGACGACAAGGACTCGTCCCTTCATAAACGACATCATCCCATTCTCATAACGGCGAAGGTGGCGCAGGTGAGCAGGGTCACCGGCCAGTGACCATAGTCGTACTGGACCGTCACTGTCTGCCCCTGTCCGCCGCCGCTGGTGTCAGCACTGCTGTCAGTCCGGCTGCCGCTTCACCTTCGGCCGGCTGCTCGGGTCCGACGGCCGGGGACGCGCGAGGAGCGGTGGTCCCCGGCCGTCGGGCGCGGTCCGCGGGGGCGCGCGGCGGCGGGTCGCAGTCGGACACGGGCGTCGAGGCCGGTGCCGGGGGCCGGATGCAGGGTGATCGTGCCGCCGGAGGTGTCGACGAGGTGGCGGACGATGGGCAGGCCGAGACCGGTGCCGTCGTGGTGGGAGTCGGAGGAGCGCCAGAAGCGGTCGAAGGCGCGTGCGCGGTCGGCCTCGTTCATGCCGGGGCCCTGGTCGAGGATATGGAGCTCGGTGCCGACGGCGCGGTGCAGGGTGATGGTGATGCTGGGCGGGGAGACGCGCAGGGCGTTGGCGAGGAGGTTGTCGAGGATCTGCTCCAGGGCGCCGGGAATCGCCCACACGTAGCCGACGGGTGGGCCGGTGATGTCGAGGGCGACGTACTGCTCGGCCGCCGGCGGCTCCCACATCGCGACCCGGTCGGCCGGCACGGTGTCCAGGTCGACGGGCTCCGGGGTGGTGGCGGTGTTCTCCAGGCGGGCGAGAGCGAGCAGGCCCTGGACCATACGGCCGAGGCGTTCGACCTCGCCGACGGCCTCCTCCAGGCTGCCGTGGGCGCGGGGGTCGAGGTAGGGCTCGAAATTCTCCAGGCGCAGCCGCAACCCGGTGAGCGGGGTCTTGAGCTGGTGGGAGGCTTCCGAGGCGAACGCCTGCTGCGCCTTCACCAGGTGTTGCAGCCGGGTGGCGGTGTGCGTGAAGGACGAGGCCAGGCGGCGCAACTCGGGCGGGCCAGTGCTCGCGTCGGGCAGGTGGGTGAGTCGTCCCTCGGCAAGCTGGGTGGTCGCGGCTTCCAGGGTGCGCAGGGGGCGGGTGATCCACGGCCGCTCCTCCTGCGGATCGCGCCGGGCAGAGCGGCCCTCCCTGGCGATCAGGGCCGGCCCCTCACCCCGCGGTCGTCTGCCGTGACCTCGCGCACAGCTCGGCCAGAGCCCCGGCTGTCACGGGTGACACGACGCCTTCCTCCGTGACGATCGCCGTCACCAGCTCGGGCGGCGTCACGTCGAACGCCGGGTTGTACGCCTGCGTCCCCAAAGGCGCCACCGGTACCCCACCGCCCGCTCCCGACACCGGCGCCTGGGGGCCGGTCACCTCCGTGACCTCGAACCCCGGACGCTGCTCGACCTCGATCGACGCCCCGTCCGGGGTGTCCGGATCCACCGTCGTCACCGGCGCCACCACGATGAACGGCACATGGTGGTACCGCGCGAGCACCGCGAGCGGATAGCTCCCCACCTTGTTCGCCACAGAGCCGTCGGCCGCGATGCGGTCCGCCCCGATCAGCACCGCGTCCACCTCCCCGGTCGCGAACAGCGAACCCGCCGCGTTGTCCGTGAGCAGCGTGTACGCCATGGAGTTGCGGGCCGCTTCGTACGCCGTGAGGCGGGCGCCCTGCAGCAGCGGACGCGTTTCGTCCACCCACAGCCGCCGCAGCCGCCCCACCCGGTGCGCAGCGAGCGCCACCGCGAACGCCGTCCCCTCGCCGCCCGACACCAGCGAGCCGGTGTTGCAGTGCGTGAGGACCCGGTGCCCGCCGCCGGGCAGCAGTTCGTCGAGGAGCGCCAGCCCGTGCTCCGCCATCCGCGCGCTGGCTTCCGCGTCCTCCTGGTGCAGTCGTCGCGCGGCAGCCAACGCGGCCCGGGCGCCCTGCTCGGGGCCGCCTCCCTTGGCGAGCTCCGCCTGGTAGGCGGCCCGGGCCCGGCGCACGCCGACCGACAGGTTCACCGCGGTGGGCCGGGCGCTCTCGAGCGCGACCGCGGCCTCGTCGACGTCGAACCCACGCGTGGCGGCGAGCGCGACACCGTACGCCCCGGCGATGCCGAGCAGCGGCGCTCCGCGCACGGCGAGCGAACGGATCGCCTCCACCAGCGCGGACGCGTCCGTACAGACCAGCTCGACCTCCTCGGCCGGCAGCCTCGTCTGGTCCAGGAGCACCAGCACGGGACCTTCGGGTGGTTCCTCCCAGCGGATCGCCGGTATCTCGGTGGGCCGCTTGTCCTCGCCGGGTTGCGCGTACTGATCAGCCATGCCGTCAGTCTGCCCATTATCCGGCGGACAATTGAAGGTGTGCAGCCCCGACCGCGGCCGGTCCCTCGCCGACCACCCCATGGCACGATGGCTCCCAACCTGCCGCCGCGCCCGCGGACGGGCACCGAGAAGGAGCGACGATGAAAGACACTCCGGGCTGGGCCTCGCCCGGATCCGCCCCGTCCGACGGACAGGAGCCCGGTGCGTCCCACCCCGCCGAGCCCGCCGACCGACCCGGCGGCACGCAGTCCGCGGACCAGCCGGCCGCGCATCCGGAGGGCCCCGGCACGAAGTGGTCCACGGAGCAGCCGCCACCGGCCCAATGGTCCGCGCCCACAAACCCCCAGAACCCCGCCCAGCCTCCTGCGCCACCCCCGCCGCCCGTCCCGGGCTGGGGCCCCCGCCCACCCGGCGGCTACGGCGGCCCCACAGGCCCCGGCGGATACGGCGGATACGGCTACGGCGCTCCCGGCGGCTGGGGCGGTTCTCCCCCCGCGGCCAAGCCCGGAGTGATCCCGCTGCGCCCCCTCGGCGTGGGCGAGATCCTCGACGGCGCCGTCTCCACCATGCGCACCCACTGGCGTACGGTCCTGGGCATCTCGCTGGCCGTCGCCATCGTCGTCGAGGTCATCGTCGTCCTGCTCCAGGGCCTGGTCCTGAACGACATGACGGGCACGACCGCCCTCACCGACCGGAGTGCCACTCTCGACGAGCAGACCCGCGCGATGGGCGACGTCATGCGGAACTCCGGTGTCGTCGCCCTGATCGCGCTGATCGGCACGATCGTGGCGACCGCCCTTCTGACGACCGTCACCAGCCGTGCAGTGCTCGGCAGGCCGGTCACCACCGGCGAGGCCTGGCGGGACGCCCGCCCTCAGATGCTGAGGCTGTTCGGTCTGATCTTCTTCGTGGCGCTGATCGCGGCCGGTGTCCTCGTCGTCGGCGCCCTGCCGGGTCTCCTGGTGGGCGGCGGCGCGGGCAGCGCGCTGTCGGCGCTGGGCCTCATCGGTGCGCTGGTCGGCGTGGTGTGGCTGCTGGTCCGCTTCTCCCTCGCCTCCCCCGCGCTGATGCTGGAGAAGCAGGGCATCAAGAAGGCACTGGGCCGCTCCGCGAAGCTCGTCCGCGGCTCCTGGTGGCGGGTCTTCGGCATCCAGTTGCTCTCCCTGTTCATCGCGAACATGGTCGCGATGATCGTCGCCGTCCCCTTCGTCCTCCTCGGCGGGATCCTGAGCGACGGCGGCCTCGGCGCCTTCGCGGACGGCAGCAGCGAGCTCGGATGGACGTACCTCATCGTCAGCGGGGTGGGCTCGGTGATCGGTTCCCTGATCACGTTCCCGATCACCGCGGGCGTCACCGTCCTCCTCTACATCGACCAGCGCATCCGCCGCGAGGCCCTCGACCTCGACCTCGCCCGCGCCGCCGGCGTCCAGGGCTACGGGAACCAGGCACCCGGCCCCCTCCCGGGGAGCTGATGCGGTGAGCCTGACGGGGGCAGTCCTCGCAGCCCTGCCGGCACCGCCGGGCGGCGGCATACCCGCCTCGGCGCCGGCCGGCACGGGCACCGCGGCCCCGGCAGTACTGTCACGCACCACCGACCGGACCGTGCACGCCCTCCTGCGGACCGGCGACGGCTCCGCGTTGTCATGGGTACGCGGCGACGAGCCGCCGGTGACCATCCCCCGCGACCCCGCACGGGATGCGGCCCGGCGCGAGCTGTCCAAGCAGCTGTACCACGAGAACGACCCCAGCCTGTTCGAGCGTGCCCTGACCACCTTGTGGGACTGGATCAGCAGCCTGTTCGGCTCCGCCTCCACCGCCGCCCCGGGCGGGACACTCGGCCTGGTGGTCATCGCCCTGGCCGTCGTCGCCGTCGCGGCTGCCCTCTGGTGGCGCCTCGGCACCCCACGCCGCCGACCAGGCTCCACCACCGCCCTGTTCGACGATCGCCCCCGCAGCGCCGCCGACCACCGCGCGACCGCCGAGGCGCACGCAGCCCAGGGCCACTGGAACCAGGCCGTCCAGGAACGCATGCGCGCCATCGTCCGCGCCCTGGAGGAACGCGCCCTCCTCGACGCCCGCCCCGGCCGCACCGCGGACGAGGCCGCCACCGAAGCCGGCCGCACCCTGCCGGCCCACACCGACCGACTGCGCGCCGCCGCCCGCGACTTCGACGACGTCACATACGGTGGCCGCACGGCGACCGAGCAGACATACCACCGCATCACCGGCCTCGACCGCGACCTGGACAACACCAAGCCCCAACTCGCCCACAGCAGCGCCCCGACCGCGGCCCACCACGCCCGCCAGGGAGCCGCCGAATGACCACCGAGGCCACGCTCCCGTCCACCTCGGCCTCGCCCACCGCCCGCCACCTGTGGACCCGCACGCGAGGAATCGCCCTCGCCTTCGTACTCCTCCTGGCCGGAGCCGTCACCCTCGCCGTGCTCCGCTCCGACACCCGGCACGGCACCCTCGACCCGCGCTCCGCCGACCCCTACGGCAACCGCGCCGTCGCCGAACTCCTCGCCGACCGCGGCGTCTCCACCCGGGTCGTCAGCACCCTCGCCGAGGCCCGCGCCGCCACAGCTCCCGACACCACCCTCCTGGTCGCCACCCCCGACCTCCTGACCAAACGTCAACAGAGAGAGCTGCACTCGGCGACCACCGGTTCCGGCGGCCGTACCGTCCTCGTCGCCCCCGGCAGCTGGTCCGTGGAAACACTCGCCCCCGGCGTCACGGCGGACCCCGCCACCAGCCGCGGCTCCACACTCTCCCCCGACTGCGACCTGCCCGCCGCACAACGGGCCGGCAGCGCCGAGACCGGCGGCGTCCGCTACACCACACGCCACCTCGACGTCGATGAGTGCTACCCCAGCAACCGCCTGGCCACCCTGCTGCGCATCCCGGACGCCTCCGGCGACGGCGACACCATCGTCCTCGGCGCGCCCGACATCCTCCACAACGACCGTCTCGACAAGCAGGGCAACGCCTCGCTCGCCCTCCAGCTCCTCGGCTCCCGCCCGCATCTCGTCTGGTACCTCCCCTCGCTCTCCGACACCTCCGCCGCCGCCCCCGAGGACGAGAAGAGCTTCTTCGAGCTCATCCCGTCCGGCTGGCTCTGGGGCACGCTGCAGCTCTTCGTCGCGGCAGCGCTCGCCGCCCTCTGGCGGGCACGCCGACTCGGCCCCCTCGTGCCCGAAAAACTCCCCGTCGCGATCCGCGCCTCCGAAACCGTCGAAGGCCGCGCCCGCCTCTACCGCAAGGCCAACGCGCGCGACCGCGCGGCCACCGCTCTTCGCTCCACCACCCGCACCCGCCTCGCCCCTCTCGTAGGCATCCCCGTCACTCAGGCGCACACGCCCGAAGCCCTCATCCCCGCCCTGTCCGCCCACCTGAACAGCGACGGACAGTCCCTGCACGCCCTTCTCTTCGGCCCACCACCCGGCGACGACACAGCCCTGATCGCCCTCACCGGCCAACTCGACACCCTCGAAAGAGAGGTACGCCGTCCATGATGGACCCGACCACTGACAACGCCGGGAACACCGGGGACCCGGGCACCGCCCGCGCCTCCCTGGAAGCCTTGCGCGCCGAGATCGCCAAGGCCGTGGTCGGCCAGGACCCCGCCGTCACCGGACTCGTCGTCGCCCTCCTCTGCCGCGGACACGTCCTCCTTGAAGGAGTCCCCGGCGTCGCCAAAACGCTGCTCGTCCGCACCCTCGCCTCCGCACTCGAACTCGACACCAAACGCGTCCAGTTCACCCCCGACCTCATGCCGAGCGACGTCACCGGCTCCCTCGTCTACGACACCCGCACCGCCGAGTTCTCCTTCCAGCCCGGCCCGGTCTTCACCAACCTCCTCCTCGCCGACGAAATCAACCGCACCCCACCGAAGACCCAGTCCTCCCTCCTCGAAGCCATGGAGGAACGCCAGGTCACCGTCGACGGGACCCCACGCCCCCTGCCCGAGCCGTTCCTGGTCGCCGCCACCCAGAACCCCGTCGAATACGAGGGCACCTACCCCCTCCCCGAAGCCCAGCTCGACCGTTTCCTCCTGAAACTCACCATCCCCCTCCCCTCCCGCCAGGACGAGATCGACGTCCTCACCCGCCACGCCGAAGGCTTCGACCCCCGCGACCTGCGAGCCGCCGGCGTACGCCCCGTAGCCGGCCCCGCCGACCTGGAAGCCGCCCGCGCCGCAGTCGCCAGAACGACGATCTCCCCCGAGATCACGGCCTACGTCGTCGACATCTGCCGCGCCACCCGCGAATCACCATCGCTCACCCTCGGCGTCTCACCGCGAGGCGCGACGGCCCTCCTGGCCACCTCACGCGCATGGGCCTGGCTGACCGGCCGCGACTACGTCATCCCCGACGACGTCAAAGCCCTCGCCCTGCCCACTCTCCGCCACCGCCTACAACTCCGCCCGGAGGCCGAAATGGAAGGCGTCACGGCCGACTCCGTCATCAACGCGATCCTCGCCCACGTCCCTGTCCCCCGCTGATGGCACTCACCGGACGAGCCGCCCTCCTCGCGGCCCTGGGCTCCCTCCCCGTCGGCATCTGGGAACCCAGCTGGACGGGCCTCCTCGCAGTCAACGCCCCCCTGGCCGTCGCCTGCGCCTGCGACTTCGCCCTCGCAGCCCCCGTACGCCGCCTGCGCCTGACCCGCTCCGGCGACACCTCCGCACGCCTCGGCGAAGCCGCCGACGTCACCCTCACGATCACCAACCCGTCCCGCCGCCCCCTGCGTGCCGACATCCGCGACGCCTGGCCCCCCAGCAGCTGGCAGCCCGGCACCGAAATCGCCGCCTCCCGCCACCACCTCACCATCCCCGCCGGCGAACGCCGCCGCCTCACCACCCGCCTCCAGCCCACCCGCCGCGGCGACCGCCAAGCCGACCGCGTCACCATCCGCTCCTTCGGCCCCCTCGCCCTCTTCTCCCGCCAAGGCACCCACAAAGTGCCCTGGACCGTACGCGTCCTCCCACCGTTCACCAGCCGCAAGCACCTCCCCTCGAAACTCGCCCGCCTCCGCGAACTCGACGGACGCACCAGCGCCCTCACCCGCGGCGAGGGCACAGAATTCGACAGCCTTCGCGAATACGTCCCCGGCGACGACACCCGCTCCATCGACTGGCGCGCCACCGCCCGCCAGTCAACGGTCGCCGTCCGCACCTGGCGCCCCGAACGCGACCGCCACATCCTCCTGGTCCTCGACACCGGCCGCACCTCCGCAGGCCGCGTCGGCGACGCCCCCCGCCTCGACGCCTCCATGGACGCCGCGCTACTCCTCGCCGCCCTGGCCTCCCGAGCCGGCGACCGAGTCGACCTCCTCGCCTACGACCGTCGAGTCCGCGCCCTGGTCCAGGGCCGCACAGCCCGCGACGTACTTCCGTCCCTGGTCACCGCAATGGCCACTCTCGAACCGGAACTGATCGAAACAAACGCCGCCGGCCTCACCGCCACAGCCCTTCGCACGGCCCCCCGCCGCTCCCTCATCGTCCTGCTGACGACTCTCGACGCCGCCCCAGTCGAGGAAGGCCTCCTCCCCGTCCTTCCTCAGCTCACCCAGCGCCACACAGTCCTGGTCGCCTCCGTGGCCGACCCTCACATCGCCCGCATGGCCACTTCCCGAGGCACCACCGACGCGGTGTACGACGCGGCAGCCGCCGCACAAGCCCAAACGGAACGCCATCGAACCGCCGAACAACTACGCCGCCACGGAGTCACGGTCGTCGACGCAACACCGGACGAGTTGGCGCCGGCGCTGGCGGACGCTTACTTGGCGCTGAAAGCCGCGGGACGTCTCTGATTCGGGTGTGCACTTCGGTGGGAGGGCACTCCCCTGGCCCTCCCATCCCCGAAAAGCAGAAAGGCCCACACCTTACGGTGTGGGCCTTTCCCAATGATTGTTCGGCGGCGTCCTACTCTCCCACAGGGTCCCCCCTGCAGTACCATCGGCGCTGTAAGGCTTAGCTTCCGGGTTCGGAATGTAACCGGGCGTTTCCCTCACGCTATAACCACCGAAACACTATGAAACTGTCAGCCGCACCACGTGTGGCACGTGGGGCTGTTCGTGGTTTCAGAACCAACACAGTGGACGCGAGCAACTGA
>NZ_JBNCAQ010000019.1:0-180000 GCF_049808595.1 Streptomyces aurantiaciflavus
CCGGCGCCTGCCCTATGCGGTTGTCCTGGCCCGAGCCGTCTCCCCGAGTGGACGGCGCCGGGCGGCTCTGTGTGAGTCTCGCCCTAGCTTTCCGCCAGGATGTGCGAGAGCTCCTGATCGAGGTCGAAGTGACGGTGCTCCGTGCCGGGGGGCACGGCCGCGTCCGTCCGCTTCAGGAAGGATTCCAGGGCCCGCGCCGGGGCCTCGAGCAGAGCCTCACCCTCAGGGGAGCTCAGGGCGATGCACACGACGCCCTGACCGTGGCTGCGCGACGGCCAGACGCGGACGTCGCCGGTACCCGTGGGCCGGTGGAGGCCCTCCGCGAGGAGGTCGCGGGCGAACACCCACTCGACGGTCTCCTCGGCTCCGGTGTGGAAGGTGGCGTGCACGGCGTAGGGGTCGGCCGTGTCGTACCGCAGGCCTGCGGGGACAGGCAGGGAGGACTCGCTCGACACAACGAGGCGCAGGTGCAGCTCGCAGCTGACCGTGGTGTTCATAAGCGCCAGGGCCTTTCGCTCAGTGTGCGCTCGGGGATTCGCACGTCGGCGAAATCGACATGCCACCTACGGTGCCGTTGTAAACCCCTCTGCGTGTTTTGTGTGTGTTTACGTAACTCTTCCGGCCGAGAGAGCGTTCGTGAAGTACCACCATTACGGTGACTGGAATCTCTCGGGTAGGGTTTGGCCGTATGAATACGGGGAGTGACGAGCCGGGCGAGGTGGCCATGGCGGCGGACGACGCGGGGGCCGAAGGGGCCGCGCGGGCGGAGGAACAGGGGCTCGGCTCCCGGGCGCCGGAGTTCATCAAGGCGCGCCGCATCCTGCATCTGAGCTGGCAGGTCGGAATCTTCGTCGTCGGCCTCGCGGTCGTGGTCGCCGGCATCATCATGCTGCCGCTGCCCGGGCCCGGCTGGGTCGTGATCTTCGGTGGCATGGCGATCTGGGCGACCGAGTTCGTCTGGGCCCAGCTGGTCCTGCGCTGGACCAAGCGCAAGGTCACCGAGACGGCCGCGCGCGCCCTCGACCCCAAGGTGCGGCGCCGCAACATCATCCTCACCTCGGTCGGCCTTGTGATCATCGGGGTGATCGTGGGCATCTACCTGTGGAAGTTCGGCTTCGAGATGCCGTGGAACATCAAGGACCAGTGATCACCGGTGATCCCCGGCGGGGGCGCGGGGACCGGTCAGCCTGGTCACAGGCACCCCCTGACTTGGGGTAATGTTCTTCCTGCGCCCGGGCGATTAGCTCAGTGGGAGAGCGCTTCGTTCACACCGAAGAGGTCACTGGTTCGAACCCAGTATCGCCCACCCGGAACGGCGGCCCGTCTGCGACAGAGCAGACGGGCCGCCGTCGTATGCGCCGAACGGTTCGCGGTGGCGCACGACGGGACACCGGCCCTACACCCAGGCCGCCCGACGCTCACACCGGCCCGCTGCAACCGGTGCCCCGACGGTGGCGGATCCCCCGATCGCGGTGAAAACCGCCGATGGCGATGGCGGAAGCCGATGATGGCGGCCTACGGTGGCGGAGCCCCCGACGGCAGTGAAACCCCGAGGGCGCGGTGGAGCCGCGACGGCGGTGGAACCCCCGGAGGACGGTGGAACCCTCGACGGCGGTGTATCCGCTGGTGTCGGCGGAACCCGGTGGCCGGCATCTGGCCAGCCCCTTCATCCTCGGTGTGCGCGGCATGGCCGCCGCCGCCCGGCTCGGCATCCCGACCGTGGCCGTCCACCAGGCGGACCTGGCCGGATACGCCCGCACCTATGTGCACACGGGTGAGACGGCCGCCTGGCGCCGCAACGAGCCGTCCACACCGCCGATGACCTCACCCTCGCGCACACTGTCGAGCGTCTCCTGATGGCGCCGGATCCCGAGGGCCTGGCCCGGTGCTGGCACCCCGACGGCGGCGGATCCCCGACGACAGGGGGAAGCCCCCCGGCGCGGACCACCGCCCGGCCACGGCCCGGCAGTCACTGCCGACAGCTGCCCGGCCGCGGCCCGGCAGTCACTGCCGACAGCCGCCCGGCCGCGGCCCGGCAGTCACTGCCGACAGCCGCCCGGCCGCGGCCCGGCAGCCACCGCCGACAGCCGCCCCGGCCACAGCTCGGCAGGATCCGCTGACAGTCGGCTTCGCTGGCACACCCCACCAGCACCACGAGCACCCCCAGCCACAGACAACGCCCTTGGACGGCACCCTCCCAGACACCCCGTCACCCGCCAACCCGCCATCGCGCAGGCGGATTTCAGCCGCCCGCCATGGCCGTACGCACCCCACGCACGGTCCGGGAAATCGAACAACCGCTGCCCACCTGCGCCTTCGTCCCGCCGGAGGCGCTCCTTCCGCCTTGCGTCCCCGCATCCGCGTCCAAGTGCCCAACAAGAAATTCCTGTCCGAATCATTGACGCCCCCTCAGCCCCCTCGTACCTTGTGCCAGCAAGCGCTTTCTTGAAACGATTCATGCAAGCGGCAGCGACGCTGCGGGGAGGCCGACGGTGGGAACCAGCAGGAATGTTGAGAGGCGAACGATCCTGAAGGCGGCGGGGGCTACGGCGGCCACGCTCGGCCTGGCCGCGACCACGGCCTGCGGGGGGAACAGCGGCACCTCCTCCGACGGGACGGTGACCCTGCGTTACGCGTGGTGGGGCGGCGAGCCGCGCACCATCGCCATCAAGAAGACGATCGCGCTCTTCGAGAAGAAGTATCCGA
Organism: Streptomyces aurantiaciflavus; assembly: GCF_049808595.1. Taxonomy (NCBI): domain Bacteria; kingdom Bacillati; phylum Actinomycetota; class Actinomycetes; order Kitasatosporales; family Streptomycetaceae; genus Streptomyces; species Streptomyces aurantiaciflavus. The sequence continues at coordinate 2,707 of NZ_JBNCAQ010000019.1, forward strand.
AGATCAAGATCAAGCCCGAATTCACCGACTACGAGGCGTTCTGGGAGAAGTTCCAGACCCAGGCCTCCGGCGGGAATCCGCCGGACGTTTTCCAGAATGCGGTCGGTTTCCTGCGCAAGTACGACAAGCGCGGTGTTCTGATGGATCTCAAGACGCAGGCGGACGCCGGGAATCTGAGCCTGGACAACTTCCGCAACGGCGTTCTGGCGAACGGTCAGGTCGACGGCAAGCAGATCGGCATACCCGTCGGCGCCAACACCATGGCGCTCGTCATCGACCTCAAGGCCTTCAAGAAGGCAGGCGTCGAGGCGAAGATGGGCTGGACCTGGGACGAGTACTTCGACGCTCTCCAGACGATCCAGGACAAGGTGAAGATCGCCGGTGACACCGGCTACTGCAGCATCATGTACCTCTACGACCTGTACCTGCGCCAGAACGGCAAGGCCTTCTTCACCGACTCCGACCTCGGCTTCACCGAGGACGATCTGACGCAGTGGTGGGAGGACGGCTACAAGCGCGTCAAGTCCGGGCTCGTCGCCGATCCCAAGAAGGTCGAACAGGTCAAGCCCAAGTCCGCGCTTTCGGCGGGGCTCGCCGCGTCCGAGTTCACCTGGGACAACTTCTCCATCCGTTACGAGGGCGAGGGCGAGTCGGACTACGGGCTGGCGCCGATCCCCACCACGGACGGCAAGAACACCGGCCAGTACCTCGGTTCGCTGATGCTCAGCGCCTTCGCCGGGACCAAGCACCCCAAGGAAGCCGCGCAGTTCATCGACTTCATGGTCCACGACCCCGAGGTCGGCAAGATCATGGGCTACGACCGCGGCATCCTCGCCACGACCGAGCAGTACGACGCGTTCACGCCCACCGACGAGAACAACAAGGGCGTCAAGGCGTACGAGGAGGAGGTCGCCAAGGCCGGCGTCCTCGGGAAGATCACCCCGCACCCGTCCGGAGCCGACGTCATCGAGGCGGCCTTCCTGCGCATCGGCGGCGAGGTCACCCAGGGCAAGACCAAGCCGGCCGACGCCGCCAAGGCGCTGTTCAGCGAGGCCAAGGCCGCGTTCGCGGGCTGAGGGGACGTACCACCATGACGCTCGTCAAGGAAGCGCCCGCGCGCCCGGCCGGCAAGCGGTCCGCCGCTCCCGCCGCCGGGCGGCGCGGGCGGCGCCGCGAGAACCTCGCCGGCTATCTGTTCATGTCGCCGTGGATCGCGGGGTTCCTGCTGCTCACGGCGGGGCCGATGATCGCGTCGTTGTACTACGCGTTCACCAGCTACAACCTGTTCACGCCGCCCCAGTGGGTGGGGCTCGACAACTTCACGACGATGTTCCAGGACCCGCGCTGGCAGAAGTCGGTGCAGGTCACCCTGAAGTACGTCGTCGTGGCCACACCGCTGAAGCTGCTGCTCGCGCTCGGCGTCGCGCTGCTGCTCGCACAGAAGCGGCGCGGACAGGGCCTGTACCGGGCCGCGTTCTACATGCCCTCACTCATCGGCGCCAGCGTCTCCGTGGGTTTCGTGTGGCGGGCGCTGTTCTCGGACGACGCGGTCGTGGACCGGACGCAGAAGGTCTTCGGTCTCGACGTGGGGGGCTGGATCGGCAACCCGGACTACGTCCTCTACGCCCTGGTGGCTCTGAGCATCTGGCAGTTCGGAGCGCCGATGGTCATCTTCCTGGCCGGCCTCAAGCAGGTCCCGCAGGAGCTGTACGAGGCCGCCGAGGTGGACGGGGCCGGCCCGCTTCGGCGGTTCTGGAACATCACGCTGCCGATGATCTCCCCGGTGCTGTTCTTCAACGTGCTGCTGGAGTCCATCCACGCGTTCCAGGTGTTCGGCTCCGCGTACGTCGTCTCCGACACCCGGTGCGGTCCCGCCGACGCCACGCTCGTCTACACCTGTTACCTCTACCAGAAGGGCTTCAAGGAGGCCCAGATGGGCTTCGCCTCCGCGATGGCCTGGACGCTGGTGGTCGCGGTGGCGCTCGTCACGGCGGTCCTGTTCTGGTCGCAGAAGAAGTGGGTGCACTACGAGGAGGCCGCCAAGTGACCACCGCCACCACCAGCCCTGTCGTGCGCAGCGCGAACGAGCGGCGGCGCGCCGGATCGATCGCCTGGCACGTGGGCGCGCTCGTCATCCTCGCCGTCGTCCTGTATCCCGTGATCTGGGTGGTCGGCGCCGCGTTCAAGCCGAGCAAGGACATCATCGCCAGCCTCGACCTGCTGCCCACCAAGCCGGTCTGGGCGAACTTCTCCGGGCTCGCCGACGGTATCTCCGGGATCTCCATCAGCAGCTTCTTCGTGAACTCGCTGATGTACGCGGTCCTCGCCGTGGTCGGTGTCGTGCTGTCCAGCTCGCTGACCGCGTACGCCTTCGCCAAGATCCGGTTCGCCGGCCGGAACCTGCTGTTCACGCTGATGATCGGCACGCTGCTGCTGCCGTACCACGTCCTGCTCATCCCGCAGTACGTGATGTTCCGCAACCTCGAACTCATCGACACGCTGGTGCCGCTGGTCGCGGGCAAGTTCCTGGCCACGGAGGCGTTCTTCGTCTTCCTGATGGTGCAGTTCATGCGGGGGCTGCCCCGCGAGCTGGACGAGGCCGCCAAGCTCGACGGCTGCGGGCACCTGAGGACCTACTGGTCCATCGTGCTGCCGCTGAGCCGCCCCGCCCTCATCACCAGCGCCATCTTCACCTTCATCAACGCGTGGAACGACTTCATGGGGCCGTTGATCTACCTCAACACCCCCGAGAAGTACACCGTTTCACTCGGCCTGATGATGTTCCGCGACCAGGAGGGCATCTCCAACTACGGCAGCATGATCGCGATGTCGCTGGTGGCGCTGGTCCCGGTCATCGCCTTCTTCATGGCCTTCCAGCGCTACCTCATCGACGGTATGGCGACCTCCGGACTGAAGGGCTGAGGCGGTCACCATGGCCCAAGCGCGCGTGAAGGCCCGTTCCCCACGCAGGGCGTCCCTCCTCGGCGGTGAGAAGTTCGCCGTCTTCGCGGAATGTCTGCTCACCGGCGTGTGGATCGCGGTGGCCTGTCTCGGGGTCGTCACCTACCCCGCGGCCTTCGCCGCCGGCGCACGGCATCTGCGGCGTCGTACGGCCCACGAGGGCGGTGGCTGGCGGGAGTTCGTCGCGGACTTCCGGGCGGCCGTGCGCGGGGGGTGGGCCGTCGGGGTCGCCGGATGGGCGGCGGCCGCCGCGGTCTGGGTGGACGTCCTGGCCGCGCGGGCCGGGATCCCCGGCGGGCCGCTCGTCGGGGCCGTCGGCATCTTCGCCCTGATCGGACTGGTCGTGGCCCTGCTGCGGGCGGCGGCTGTCTGGGCGCCGGGCACGTCCTGGCGGGCGCTGCTCGGGGACGCCGCACGCCGGACCGTGCTCGATCCCGCCGGTTCCTTCCTGATCGTCGGCGGGCTGGGTGTCGTAGGCCTGTCCGCCCTGTTCATCGCGCCGCTGGCGGTTCCCGTCCTGGGGGCCGTCGCGGCGGCGGCCGTCGCCGTCGAGGAGCGTTACCGGCACCGCTGACGGGCGGTGCCCTCTCCAGGCCGGCGCCCCGGGCGCCGCGCCTCCCCCTGTCATGCCCCTGACCACCCCCTGCATCCCGCACGGAAGGAAAGGCTGCATCCCATGTCTCCCATCCCCCGCAGGTCCCTCCTCAAGGCGGCGGCCGTCGCCGGAGCCGCCGCCCAGTTCAGCTGGGCGCTAGGGGCCAAGGACGCCGAGGCCGCCCCCAGAGCCGAGGCGGCGGACGCGGATCCCGTGACCCTTGACTGGCTGGAGGACGGCGGCCTCGGCGCCGCCCCCGGTTCCACCCTCGGCGTGCCCTGGCCGATGGGCGCCTACCAGGAGGACCAGACCTTCGCGCTGACGGACGCCGACGGCAAGGCCGTCCCCGTGCAGTCCTGGCCGATCGCCTACTGGCCGGACGGCTCGCTCAAGTGGACCGCCCACGCCGTGAGCTCCGGCAACGGCAAGCTCACCCTGAGCGCCGGTACGCCCGCCGCCCCCGCCAGGAAGGTCACCGTCGACAAGCGCGGCGGCACCATCGACGTCTCCACCGGCGTCATCACCGCGAAGATCGGCAAGTCCGGCGCCACGATCGTCAAGTCGGTCACCCGCGGATCCACCGAGATCGCCAAGAACGGGCGTCTGGTCCTGATCCGGCAGCCCGAGATCGAGGACGAGGACCAGGGCACGGTCAAGACCGAGCGCTTCGAGGGAGCCATCGACGGCGTCACCGTCGAACAGGAGGGACCGGTCCGCGCCGTCGTCCGCATCGACGGCAAGCACCGCAAGGGAAGCCGCAGCTGGCTGCCGTTCTCCATCCGCCTGTACTTCTACGCGGGCGCCGACTCCTTCCGCATGGTCCACACCATCACCTACGACGGGAAGCAGGAGCCCGGCAAGGCCGGCGGCGACTTCATCCGCGGCCTCGGCGTCCGCTTCACCGTCCCCATGCGCGACGAGTCCTACGACCGCCACATCCGCATCGGCGGCGAGGGCACCGGTCTGCTCCGCGAGGCCGTCAAGGGCATCACCGGCCTGCGCCGGGACCCGGGAGCGGCCGTCCAGGCGGCCCAGTACGAGGGCAGAAAGCTGCCCGACCCGGCCACCTGGGACCAGCGGGTCACGACCCGGCTCCAGTACATCCCCGAGTGGGGCGACTACACCCTCTCCCAGCTCTCCGCCGACGGCTTCACCCTGCGCAAGCGCACCAAGAAGGGCTACGGCTGGATCGGCGCCGGCGGCGGCAAGCGGGCCTCCGGGTTCGGGTACGTCGGAGGCGTGAGCGGCGGATTCTCCTTCGGCCTCAGGGACTTCTGGGAGAAGTTCCCCGCCCAGCTCGACATCCGCGACGCCCACACCGACGAGGCCGAGGTCACCCTCTGGCTCTGGTCGCCCGAGGCGCAGCCCATGGACCTGCGCTTCTACCACGACGGCATGGGCCAGGACACCTATCCCGAGCAGCTCGAGGGCCTCAACATCACCTACGAGGACTACGAGCCCGGCTTCGGCACCCCCTACGGGATCGCCCGTACCTCCGAACTCCTCTTCTGGGCCAACGAGTCCACCCCGAGCCCCGAGAAACTCGCCGAACAGGTCGAGGCCGTCCGCGTGCTGCCCCAGCTCGCCGCCCCGCCCAAGCAACTGATCAAGGCCAAGGTCTTCGGCCCCGGCCTCTACTCCGAGCCCGACCGCTCCACCCCCGCCAAGGCCAAGATCGAGGACCACCTCGACTTCCTCTTCACCTACTACAAGGACCAGGTGGAGATGCGCCGTTGGTACGGCTTCTGGGACTACGGCGACATCATGCACACCTACGACACCGTCCGGCACCAGTGGCGCTACGACATCGGCGGCTACGCCTGGGACAACTCCGAGCTGTCGCCGGACCTCTGGCTCTGGTTCGCGTACCTGCGCAGCGGCCGCGCCGACATCTTCCGCTTCGCGGAGGCGATGACCCGGCACACCGGCGAGGTCGACGTCTACCACATCGGCCAGTGGGCGGGCCTGGGCACCCGGCACGGCGTCCAGCACTACGCCGACAGCGCCAAGCAGCAGCGCATCGCCAACACGACGTACCGCCGCTACTACTACTTCCTCACCGCGGACGAACGCGTCGGCGACCTCATGCACGCCAACGTCGACTCCGACGAGACCTTCCTCGTCCTCGACCCCATCCGCAAGATCCGCACCGAGCCGTACACGCCCGACCGGCACGCCCTGTCGATCGGCTTCGGCACGGACTGGAGCGGCCTGGTGTCGGCGTGGCTCACGGAGTGGGAGCGCAAGGGCCCCAAGTGGGAGAAGGCCAAGGCGCGCGTCCTGTCGACCATGGAGACGATCGCCGCCCAGCCCAACGGCTTCGTGCAGGGCAGCGGCCTGTACGACCTCGACACGGGCAGGTTCGCCATCGCGGACAAGCCGGTCGTCGGCGTCTCCCACCTCTCCGCGGTCTTCGGCCTCAACGAGCTGTGCGCCGAGCTCATCCACCTCGTCGACATGCCGAAGTTCAACGAGGCCTACTTCGACTACTGCCGTTACTTCAACGCCACCAAGGCCGAACAGGCGGCCCGCTACGGCTCCAACTTCGGCAGCCTGCTGCTGTTCCAGGGCCACTCGCGCCTCGACGCGTACGCGGCCGTGCAGACCGGGGACGAGAAGCTGGCCAAGCGCGCCTGGGACAAGTTCTACAACTCCGACGGCTACAAGGAGTCCGCACCCTGGAAGACGGAGGCACTGAGCGGCCCCGCCACCCTGGTGCCGGGCAGCGAGGCCACCTGGGTGTCCACCAACGACACCGCGCTCTACGGCCTCGCCGCCATCGAGAACCTGGCGCTCCTCGGCGACAGGATGCCGTAGCCAGGAGTCAGTGCATCTTCCCCAGGGCCTCCCGCACCCGCCGGACCTCCCGGATCCGCCGCTCGTACGTCGCCCCGACGGCGAGCAGCAGGAGTCCGGCGAGCGCGGGAGGCACCCAGCGGGGGAGCGCGTCGGCCGCCTGGGCCAGGTAGGGGGCCAGCTCGTGCAGCGCGTCGAGGACCAGCGCCGTGCCGCCGAGGACCAGCGGGGCCTGGAGGCGGTGCCGGGCGCCCAGCAGGGTGACCAGCAGGGCCGCCGCGCCCAGCAGCAACGGGCGCGTCCACTGCGGGTCGCCCCAGGCCGCGGCGAGGCTCGGCAGCAGTGTGGCGGCGAGTCCGGGACCGTACGCCGTCCAGGACGAGGTCAGTGGCTCGCGGTGCCGGCGCCAGGCACCGACCAGCAGCGCCGGGACGGTCACCGGGAGCGTGTACGCCTCCGGCGTGGTGACGTCCCAGGCGGCGAGCCTCACCCAGCCGGCCAGGAGGAACAGGGCGGCGGCCGCGTATCCGACGGGGCGGCGGTCGGGGCGCGCCGCCGTGCCCGCGGCGATCACCGCGGACAGGGACAGCACCAGGGCCAGCATCGGGGGGTCGGCGAGCGCGAGGCCCACGGCGAGCACTCCGGCGACCGCGCCCGTCACCTCCACCGGCACGGTCGCCGGTGACTTGCCGAGCCGGGCGGCGAGCAGGGCCGCGCCCAGGGGGACCGCGAGGACCAGCACCGCCGTGTGCGCGGGCCGCCAGTCCGCCGCCGCGCCCGTCGCGCAGGCCAGCGCGGTGGCGTGGAGCAGCGCGGCCGGGGCCATGACCGGGGTGAGGCGAGGCCGCCCCGACACGGTCACGAACAGCGCGGTCAGGGCCGACACCACGGTCAAGGTCGCGCTCTGCGAGGCGAGGGAGAGGAAGAAGAGGTTGAGCGAGGTGGCCAGTCCGAGCGTGGTGGCGGTCCACGGCGTGGGCAGGAAGACCGCCGCCGCCGTCACGGCACCCAGGAGCAGCAGCGTGAGCACGTAGGGGAGTTCGAACACGGCGGGAACGGCGATGCAGGCCGCCCAGGCCAGGCCCAGCGCGCCGGCCCGGGCCCGCGGGCGCCGGACCTCGTTCCGGACGGTCAGGACGAGCACGGCGGCGACCGCCACCAGGACGAGGAGCGCCTGTCCCGGGTACGGGGGCCAGGGAGTGTGGACGGTCACGGCGGCGCGGGCGTCCGAGGGCATGCCCGACCAGGGCCGCTCGATCCAGCCGAGCGGGCCCAGCAGCGTGACGAGGACCAGCGGCAGGGCCCACAGCACCGCCAGCGCCTGCACCGCGGCGGAAGCCTGGGTGAGGCCCCCTCGCACCGGCTCGGGGAGCCGGCCTCGTACCGCCGACAGCAGCACGATGCCGCAGGCCAGGTGGGCGGGGACCGTCCAGCCGTCGGGCAGCGCGACCCGCAGCAGACCCCCGCCCGCCGCCACCAGCAGCAGACCGCCTGCCGTCGCCGTGCCCCTCGCGACGGCCGGCTGCGGCAGCCGCCGGGCGGCGCCGAGCGCGATGGCCGCCGCGAGGGTGAGGAGCGCCGCCGCACGGGCGGCGGCGCTCGGACCGGAGGCCGTCCAGGACAGCCACCCGGCCGCCGTCACGCCCCAGCCGCCCAGGCCGTACGCGCCGACGGCGGCGGCGTTGCGCACGGAACGGGCGGTGACCCGGAGCGCGAGCACCGAGTCGAGGCCGGACGTCACCAGCAGCGCCGCCGCGACGGTGTACGGGTCCGCGCCGGCGGCGAACGCCCAGAGCGGCAAGGGGAGTTGAGCGGCGACCAGCGCGGCGGGCCGGGGCAGGCGCAGTGCGTCGAGCCCACGCCCGTACGCAGCCCAGAGTCCCGCCAGCACCGCCGCGGCGACCGCCGCGTAGCCCGTGCCGTCGGTGCCGGTGAGGGCCGCCTCGTGCAGTGCGTAGGAGTCCAGCACCGTCAGCGCCAGTCCCAGGCCGGCCACCGACTCCGCCGTCGAGCGCAGCCCACGCCTGAGCAGGGGCACCGGCGCGGCCAGCACGGCCAGGGTGACCGTGCCGAGCACCAGGGCTCGACCGGCGATTCCCAGGTGGCCCCAGCTGACCAGGGTGAACGCGATCGCCGCGATGGTGAGCAGGACACCGCCGAGCAGCAGCAGGACGTTCTGGACGCGCGGGGCGGTCGCCTCCGGGCGGGGCTCGGCGTGGGGCGCCGGCGCCGGCTGCCGCGTCCGCTGCAGCGAGGCGACCAGCCAGGCACGGCGCGTCAGCAACTGTGCCCGGCGGGCGTCCAGTTGCCACAGCTCGGCGTCGATGAGCCGCAGCTCCTCGGCCGGGGACGGAATGTGCGTCATGCATCGGAGTGTGGTCCGCGTCACCTCGTACGGCATGGGCGCGGCTACTCAGTACGTACTCGGATTCCGGCCCGGGTACCGGCACACTCGGCGCATGGACTGGACGCACTACCGCTTCCGCAGCCTGTGGCCGCTGCCCGCGCCGTCCGGGGCCGTGTACGCGGTTCTGGAGCGGCCCGAGGACTACCCCCGCTGGTGGCCCCAGGTCCGTGAGGTCACCCGGCTCGGCGACACCATCGGCGTCATCACGATCCGCTCGCTCCTGCCGTACGCCATGACCTTCACCGCGCGCGAGACACGGCGCGATCCGGCGGCCGGAGTCCTGGAGATCGCCGTGTCCGGGGACATCACGGGCTGGGCACGCTGGACGGTCACCGCGGGCGGCCCCGGCAGCCTCGCCCGCTACGACCAGGCCGTCGACGTGAACAAGCCGCTGCTCAGGCGGTTCGCCGTGCCGGGGCGGCCGTTCTTCCGCGTCAACCACCGGCTGATGATGCGGGCCGGGCGGCGCGGGCTGGCGGCGTACCTGCGAACGGTTTGAAGGAAACCCGCGGGGACCTGTATTGTTCAGTGCGTTCCCGGGCGATTAGCTCAGTGGGAGAGCGCTTCGTTCACACCGAAGAGGTCACTGGTTCGAACCCAGTATCGCCCACCGGGAAAGGCCGGTCCGCAGTACGCGGACCGGCCTTCTTCATGCCGCCGCGGGCAGCGCCGGGCGCAGGGGCCACGACTCGTCCACCGTCTCCGGCGAGCCGCTGCGCGCGAACCACGCCTGCAGTCCGCGCGCCTGCGCCGCGTGCCAGGACGTCTGCAGCGAGTGCAGCTCCGCGGGGGACAGCCGCTCCAGCCGGGCCGCGAACCGCCGGCCCAGCGCCCGGACGACCTCCAGCGCGGCCACCGCGTCCGCCGCGGCGTCGTGCGCGTCGGCCAGTTGGACGTCGTAGTGCGCGCACAGGTCGGTGAGTGTGCGCCGGCCCTTGCGGTAGCGGTCCAGGTGCTTGTCCAGCACCCGGGGATCCAGCACCCGCAGCGGCGCCGGCTCAAGCCAGTGGCCCAGCGACGAGGCGCGGTGCCTGCGCAGCTCGCGGTCGAGCAGCGTCAGGTCGAACGGCGCGTTCATCACCACCAACGGCCGTCCCGCCGCCGCCTGTTCAGCGAGCAGCTCGGCTATCTCGTACATCACCGGCGCCGGCCAGCGGCCGTTGCGGTGCAGGTGATCCTCCGTCAGCCCGTGCACCGCCGTCGCCGCCTCGGGCACCGGTACGCCCGGGTTCACCAGCCAGCGGCTCACCCGCGGCCGGGTGCCCGGCGCGTCCTGGACGACGAGCGCGGCCGACACGATCCGGTCGGTCTCGACGTCCACTCCTGTCGTCTCCGTGTCGAACGCCGCCAAAGGGCCCTCGTACCAGCACGCCATACCTACACAACCCCTCGTTCACCCACGGCAGCTGACGCACCGTCTTCTGCCCGTTTGGTGATACCCGGGCTGTTTGCGCCGTACGCCGGAAGGACACAACAGGAGTACGGGTCTTTGCAGTTCAGGGGCTCGACGCGGAATGCACACGGCCCCCGGCGCGGGGCTCCTCTTTGCCTGAAAGGCTGTCGGTCATGGCGATAGCGCAGCCCGAGCGGGGCGGGCTGCTGCCCGAGCATGCGGCCCCCCATCGCGGCACACTCGCCACCACCGCCTGCATGGAGACACTGCAGGTGGGTTACCTCCACGCGGTCGCGGCGGCCGCGGGCTGCTCGCTGTCCCAGCCCTTTCCCGACAACGGCATCGACTGGCACGTCAGCCACAGCGCGCCCGGGCACACCGTCGACGACGAGGTGACCATCAAGGTGCAGCTGAAGGCCACGTACCAGATCCCGCCGAACCCCCCGAACCGGTTCTTCTCCTTCACGCTCGACAACGACCACCTGAGAAAGCTCGCCCGCACCCCGGTCTCGGTGCACAAGATCCTCGTCGTGATGATCGTCCCCCGGTCCCAGGACCAGTGGCTGCGCGCCGGCCACGACCGGCTCGACCTGCGGCACTGCTGCTACTGGGTCAACCTCGCCGGCCACCCGATCACCGGCCGGACCCGGACCACCGTGCGGATACCGACCTCACGCATCTTCGACGACCGGGCGCTGTGCGAGATCATGACGCGGGTCGGGTCGGGAGGCAGACCATGACGCACCGCCCGCTCGACGAACCCCTGCGGCCGGTACGACCGCACCCCGTCGAGGCCGCCTGGAACCGTCCCCCCGAGCCCGCCGAGGTCGACCCGGCCGTCCTCGGCGCCCTCCTGCGCCGGCACGGCTGGCAGCGACGCGGCGGCGCCGCCGGACGCTACGGCCGCTGGACCCCGCCCGGCCCCGGCGGCAGCGGAACCAGCCTGCTGGTGCCCGAGACCCGCGCCTTCCCCGACAGCGACGACCTGCTCGGCGAGGCGCTTCAGGCCCTGGCCCGCAGCCAGACACCCGCCGCCCGCGAGGTGCTCGTGGGACTCGCCGTCCCCAGCGACGAGATCCGCTGGTGGCGGGACACCCCGGCCGGGCCTGCCGACACCGCCTCCTGGGCCGCCGAGGAACAGCTGCGCGGCGCCGCCCGGCAAATGCTCCTCGCCGGCGCCCTCGCCACACGCGCGCGTGCCGGTTACCACGGCGCCCGGCACCGCCGTACGGCCGGCGCGATGCTGGAGAGCGTCCTCGTCGGCGCCGCGGCCGGGGGGCGTCGGCTGACCGCCTTCGTGCCGGTCGAGGCGGGACGCCCGCTCGCCGTACGCCTCCACCAGGCCCTCTACGCCGTCCGCGAGGCCATCGACTACCGGCGGGCCACCGGAGGCATGGACGCCTTCGACGGAGCGGTCGAGGCCGGCGCCAGCCGCGAGCTGACCGACGCGCTCATCGCCCTCGTCCGCGGTACGGAAGGGGCGCGCATCGCCGTCGAGTGGGCGCCCGCGGCGGGGGTCCCCGAGGACTGCGCGGCCACCGCCGAGCCCGTGGAGTTCTCGCCCGGCGACCTGGCCGCGCTGCGCGAGGCCGGCGCCCGCTATCTGCGCGAGGAGCCCTCCGTGCCCGTGCGGATCACCGGCACGGTGGTGCGGATGCGCAGATCCGGGCCGCGCGGCGAGGGCAGCGTACGGCTGCGGGTGATCGCCGGGGCGGAGATCCCGCACGTTCGGCTCACCCTCGACGAGGAGGACTACCGCATCGCCGGGCAGGCCCACCTGGTCGGGCTGCCGGTGCGGGTGCAGGGGCGGCTGGAGAGCCGGGGCGGCTTCCGTCGGCTGACCGGTGCCTGCGGGGTCGTACCCGTGCAGGTGGACGAGGCCGAGCGGGACCGGCTGATGAAGTCGCTCCAGGAGCATCTGGACTTCTTCGAGGAGGCCTGCGGCGGAGAGGACTGAGCCGGGCAGCCGGGGCGTGGACCATCCGTTTCGCGGTCGGGGTGCCGGGGTCGGTACGATCCGGTATTGCGCGCGCTCCCGGTATGGCGCCGCACCCCACCTTCAGTCAGGAGAGACCGGTGTCAGACGTCCGTGTGATCATCCAACGCGATTCCGAGCGGGAAGAGCGCACGGTGACGACGGGCACCACGGCCGCCGACCTCTTCGCCGGCGAGCGCTCGATCATCGCCGCGCGCGTGGGCGGCGAGTTGAAGGACCTCACCTACGAGCTCCAGGACGGCGAGACCGTCGAGGGCGTCGAGATCTCCTCCGAGGACGGCCTCAACATCCTGCGCCACTCCACCGCCCACGTCATGGCCCAGGCCGTGCAGGAGCTCTTCCCCGAGGCCAAGCTGGGCATCGGCCCGCCGGTCAAGGACGGCTTCTACTACGACTTCGACGTCGAGAAGCCCTTCACGCCCGAGGATCTCAAGGCCATCGAGAAGAAGATGCAGGAGATCCAGAAGCGGGGGCAGAGGTTCGCCCGCCGTGTGGTCACCGACGAGGCCGCCCGTGAGGAACTCGCGAACGAGCCCTACAAGCTGGAACTGATCGGCCTCAAGGGCTCCGCGTCCTCCGACGACGGCGCGGACGTCGAGGTCGGCGCGGGCGAGCTGACGATCTACGACAACCTGGACGCCAGGACCGGCGAGCTGTGCTGGAAGGACCTCTGCCGCGGTCCCCACCTGCCCACCACCCGGAACATCCCGGCGTTCAAACTGATGCGCAACGCGGCCGCCTACTGGCGCGGCAGCGAGAAGAACCCGATGCTCCAGCGCATCTACGGCACCGCCTGGCCGTCCAAGGACGAGCTCAAGGCGCACCTCGACTTCCTCGCCGAGGCCGAGAAGCGCGACCACCGCAAGCTGGGCAGCGAGCTCGACCTGTTCTCCATCCCGGAGCAGATCGGCTCCGGCCTCGCCGTCTTCCACCCCAAGGGCGGCATCGTCCGCCGGGTCATGGAGGACTACTCGCGGCGCCGCCACGAGGAGGCGGGCTACGAGTTCGTCTACACCCCGCACGCCACGAAGGGGAAGCTCTTCGAGACGTCGGGCCACCTCGACTGGTACGCCGAGGGCATGTACCCGCCCATGCAGCTCGACGAGGGCGTGGACTACTACCTCAAGCCCATGAACTGCCCGATGCACAACCTGATCTTCGACGCGCGCGGCCGCTCGTACCGCGAACTGCCGCTGCGCCTCTTCGAGTTCGGGACCGTGTACCGGTACGAGAAGTCGGGCGTCGTGCACGGCCTCACGCGCGCGCGTGGCTTCACCCAGGACGACGCGCACATCTACTGCACCCGCGAGCAGATGTCCGACGAGCTGGACAAGCTGCTCACCTTCGTCCTCGACCTGCTGCGCGACTACGGTCTGACCGACTTCTACCTGGAGCTCTCCACCAAGGACCCGGAGAAGTTCGTCGGCTCCGACGAGGTCTGGGAGGAGGCGACCGAGACGCTGCGCCAGGTCGCCGAGAAGCAGGGCCTGCCCCTGGTTCCCGACCCGGGCGGCGCCGCCTTCTACGGGCCGAAGATCTCCGTGCAGGCCAAGGACGCCATCGGCCGGACCTGGCAGATGTCGACCATCCAGCTCGACTTCAACCTGCCGGAGCGCTTCGACCTGGAGTACACCTCCGCCGACGGCTCCAAGCAGCGCCCCGTCATGATCCACCGCGCGCTGTTCGGCTCCATCGAGCGGTTCTTCGCGGTGCTCCTGGAGCACTACGCGGGCGCCTTCCCGGCGTGGCTGGCGCCGGTGCAGGCGATCGGCATCCCGATCGGCGACGCGCACGTGGAGTACCTGGAGAAGTTCGCCGCGGCCGCCAAGAAGCAGGGGCTGCGGGTCGAGGTCGACTCCTCCTCCGACCGGATGCAGAAGAAGATCCGCAACGCCCAGAAGCAGAAGGTTCCCTTCATGGTGATCGCAGGCGACGAGGACATGTCGGGCGGTTCGGTGTCCTTCCGCTACCGCGACGGCTCGCAGGAGAACGGCATCCCCTTCGACGAGGCCATCGCGAAGATCGCGAAGGTGGTCGAGGAGCGGACGCAGGTCTGAGGCCGCCGGCGACGGGCCTTCGGGGAGTCACGTCCCCGGGGGCCCGTCCCCGTTCCGGGAGGTGTCCTCCCGCGAGAACACCTGGATCAGCCACGACGAGAACGACCCGGTGACCGCGCCCAGCAGGGCCAGCCCGCACGCCATCATGCCCACCGCGATGGTCCGGCCGAGCGGGGTGACCGGGACGACATCGCCGTAGCCGACGGTGGAGAGGGTCGCGCAGGCCCACCAGACCGCGTCCCCGAAGGTGCGCATCTCGGTGCCCGGCGCTCCGCGTTCGAGGTCGTAGACGGCGAGCGCGCCCGCGAAGCCGAGCAGCAGCGTCGACACCCCCGCGTACACGATCACGCGCGCGTACAGCGACAGACGGGGCTCCCCGCGCCGGCGCAGCACGGCATCGTAGAGCCGCACGATCCGCAGCGGGCGCAACAGGGGCAGCAGCACGAACAGGGTGTCCAGCAAGTGCCTCCGCACGAATCCCAGGCGCTGTCCGCTGAGCCGCCAGCGCACCCCGTAGTCCACGGCGAACAGCGCCCACGCGGCCAGCGTCACCGCGAGGGACACGTCCCGCCACCCGCCCGGGAGGCCCGGGGCGAGGACGTGGACGGCGTACCCGGCGAGGAAGGCCAGCGAGGCCACGGCGAGGGGCACCTCGGTGCGCTGCTCCCAGCGAAGCAGGCGGCTGTCTTCGGTCATCGGCTCAGCTTGGCCCGAGGCGCTTGTCCCACAACCCCGCCGACACGCCGCGAACGGACGAAGCCATATGCTGCCTAGCATGACGAGTGAGCCGGAGCAGCAGATCGGAGTGGGGACGCAGGACGCGTTCCAGCGCCTGTGGACGCCCCACCGGATGGCCTACATCCAGGGCGAGAACAAGCCGACCGGCCCGGGGGCCGACGACGGCTGCCCCTTCTGCTCGATCCCGGCCAAGTCCGACGAGGACGGGCTGATCGTCCGGCGCGGTGAGCACGTGTACGCCGTGCTGAACCTGTACCCGTACAACGGCGGCCACCTGATGACCGTGCCCTACCGGCACGTCGCCGACTACACCGACCTGACCGGGCCGGAGACGGCGGAGCTCGGCGAGCTGACCAAGCAGGCGATGACGGCCCTGCGCACCGCGTCCGGCGCGCAGGGCTTCAACATCGGTATGAACCAGGGTTCCGTGGCGGGCGCGGGGATCGCCGCGCACCTGCACCAGCACATCGTCCCGCGGTGGGGCGGGGACACGAACTTCATGCCGGTGGTCGGCCACACGCGCGTGCTGCCGCAACTGCTGGCGGACACACGGAAGATGCTGGCGGAGGCCTGGCCGACAGTCTGATTCTGCCGGGGCGCCTCGCAGCTGAGGCCAGGCGCATCCGGCCCGTCTCGGGGCACCCCCTCCGGGGCAGTTCGAGGACGGGGCCCGTTCACGGCCGATGCGGGGGCCTGGGGCCGCGGCCCCAGGGACGGCACCCCTACCACCAGCGCGGGAAAGCCGCCCCACCGCCGCAGGCTCACGCGTCGTACGTGTCGGCCTTCCGTGGGGACACGTCCTGGACCGTCCCGCTCAGCACCGACGACCGTGTGCTGAACTTCTCGACGTCCACGTCGTGCTCCTTGAGGACCCGCAGCGCGGCCGTGTGCACCACCCGCAGCACCGGTGCGGCGGCGCGCAGCGCGTCGTCGGCCATGAAGCGGTGCCGCCACGGCTGGTCGGCCCAGGCGTGCCGCAGGCCGAACGGCTCGGGCAGGCCGATGGAACCGCCGAGCCACTTCAGCAGCGGCGGGTACCAGCTGATCGTGGCGCGCGCGGCGAGCCGTACCACCTCGTCGGTGGTGACCAGCGGAAGCTTGATCGTCCGGGTCTCCCAGAAACGGACGGTCTTGGCGACCTCCTTGCTGGGGGCCTCGGGCTTGGTGGTGAACAGGCCGTTCACGGGACCGAGCGCGTGTCCGGTGACCTCGATGCGCAGCGTCTCGTGCAGCACGGTCACGGTGATCAGCATGGTGATGATCAACTGGCCGTCCCAGAGCGGCCACTGCACCCCGAGGTAGTGCCGGTCGCCGCCGCCGAACTGCTGCTGGTCGCAGATCTGCTCGATGGCCTTCGGCTTGACCTGGTACGCCTCCACGTCCGTGCCCTCGGGCCGGGCGACCGCCGTGGCGTTCTCGCCGACGGGCGTGACGATCCAGTGCCGTACGGTCGGGGGCGGAAAGCCACCGGTCTTCAGGCTCTGCCGGTTGAGCACGGTCAGCTGGTCGTGGATCGCCCGTATCACCGTCCAACTGCGGAACTCGTGGACGCCCTTGTTGGGGTCGGTCGGGACCAGTTCCTCCGCGAGGTGCCAGGCGCCCCAGCGGGTGCCCATGCCGAGGATGCCCTTGGGCCCGGCGTAGAAGACGGAGTTGGACTGCTGCTCGGCGCTGAGCCGGGCCAGGGACTGGCGCAGTTGCTCGGCGGCCGTCTGGTTGGGGCTGGTCGGCACCGCCTCGGGGACCTTGGCGCCGACGCTGCTGCCGGAGAGCAGGCTGTCCCAGCGCTCACGCAGATCCGTCGCCGTGTTCTCGCAGATCCGCTTGGCGAGGAACCAGCCGACCACGGGCGCGATCACCGCACCGCGCGCGTACCACCCCCAGAAGCCGCCGAAGGGCATACGGAGGACGAAGAGCACGGCGAGGGCGCCGACCGCGACGAGCAGGCCGGTGGCGAGCCCGGAGGCCCGCCTGTCGGTCAGCTTCCCCATGGTGGCCCGCAGCTGGAAGACCAGCAGCCAGACCAGGAGCCCGGGCAGGAAGAGCAGGCCGCACAGGACCATGACGCCGGTGAGCTTCTTGTCGCGCTCGCGGCGGATGCGGTTCGCCGCGAGGCAGTGCTCGACGACCACCTGCGGCTCGGTGCCGAACGACTGGATGAGCGGCTTGCGGCCGACGCCCAGCATGCGGTCGATCACCGCCTGGGAGAACGCCTCGCCCAGGTTGGGCCGGAAGATCTTCGCCCAGCTTCGGCCGGCGTTGACCGCCGACTGGTGCCACTCGTTGTCGGCCTTCTTGATGTCCTCCACGGGGTTGTCCCGGTAGGCCGCCGAGGCCAGCGCGAAGGTCGCCGTCTGCCCTCCGTCGCCCGTCTGCGGCACCTGTGGCCCGAAGATGTCCGCGTAACCGCTGTCAACGGTCATTCCCGCCCCCGATCGCAGCCGCTCTCGCTTCTGCGGCCTTCCCGACTTCCGTGCTCCGCACACCTGTTGATCAGGTCATCAGCGTATCCGCAGGCACCGACATCCGTCGGCGGACGGCCGAAGCCGCCCGCCGAATCGGAGGAACACGTTCCACACAGGCCACTTGAGAGCGGCCCTGTCCCAACCCCTACCCGTCCTGCGCCTGTTGACGGACCCGCTCGGCCACCTGAGGCGGCATCGGCTCGTGCCGGGCGTAGACGCGGTGGAAACGGGCCGTGCCGTGCGAGAGGGAACGCAGGTCGACCGCGTACCGGCCGATCTCGATCTCGGGCACCTCGGCCCGCACCAGGGTGCGCCCGCCGCCCGTCTGCTCGGTGCCGAGCACCCGGCCGCGCCGGCCCGACAGGTCGCTCATCACGGCGCCCACGTACTCGTCGCCGACCAGTACGCTCACCTCGACCACCGGCTCCAGCAGATGGATCTTCACGTCGGCCGCGGCCTCCCGCAGCGCCAGCGCGCCGGCCGTCTGGAACGCGGCGTCCGAGGAGTCCACCGAGTGCGCCTTGCCGTCGAGGAGCGTGATCCGCACGTCGACCAGCGGATACCCGGCCGCGACGCCCTTGGCCGCCTGCGCCCGTACGCCCTTCTCGACGGACGGGATGAACTGGCGCGGCACCGCGCCGCCGACGACCTTGTCCACGAACTCGATGCCCGATCCGCCCGGCAGCGGCTCCACCTCGATCTCGCAGATGGCGTACTGGCCGTGCCCGCCGGACTGCTTGACGTGCCGTCCGCGCCCCGAGGACCTGGTGGCGAACGTCTCCCGAAGGGAGACCTTGTGCGGGACGACGTCGACCTGCACGCCGTAGCGGCTGCGCAGCCGCTCCAGGGCGACGTCCGCGTGGGCCTCGCCCAGGCACCACAGGACCACCTGGTGGGTCTGCTGGTTCTGTTCCAGCCGCATCGTCGGGTCCTCGGCGACCAGCCGGGACAGGCCCTGCGAGAGCTTGTCCTCGTCGGCCTTGCTGTGCGCCTGGATGGCCAGCGGCAGCAGCGGGTCGGGCATCTGCCAGGGTTCCATCAGGAGCGGATCGTCCTTGGCGGACAGGGTGTCGCCGGTCTCCGCACGGTTCAGCTTGGCCACGCACGCGAGGTCGCCCGCGATGCAGTGCGTCAGCACGCGCTGCTGTTTGCCGAAGGGCGCGGAGAGGGCGCCGACGCGTTCGTCGACGTCGTGGTCCTCGTGGCCGCGGTCCGCCAGGCCGTGCCCGGAGACGTGGACGGTCTCGTCGGGGCGCAGGGTGCCGGAGAAGACGCGGACGAGCGAGACGCGGCCGACGTAGGGGTCGGAGGACGTCTTCACGACCTCCGCGACCAGCGGCCCGTTCGGATCGCACGACTTCAGCCCGCGCGGCTTGCCGTCGACGGTGGTGACGCCGGGCGCCTCCCGCTCCAGGGGGGTCGGGAAGCCCCGGGTGACCAGTTCGAGCAACTCGACGGTGCCGATGCCCTGCCGGGCGCCGTCGGCCGCGGGCGCGGCGGCCAGGACGGGGAAGAAGGTGCCGCGCGCCACGGCCCGTTCCAGGTCCTCCACCAGCGTCTTGAAGTCGATCTGCTCGCCGCCCAGATAGCGGTCCATGAGGGTCTCGTCCTCGCTCTCGGCGATGATCCCCTCGATCAGCCGGTTGCGGGCCTCCTCGATCAGCGGCAGCTGGTCCTCGCCCGGCTCGGACTCCTTGCGCTCGCCGGTGGAGTAGTCGAACAGCTTCTGCGACAGCAGCCCGATCAGCCCGGTCACGGGCGCGTGCCCGTCCGGCGCCTGCGGGCCGTGCAGCGGCAGGTACAGCGGGAGCACGGCGTCGGGGTCGTCACCGCCGAAGACCTCCGCGCAGACCCGGGTCATCTCCTCGAAGTCCGCGCGCGCGGACTCCAGGTGCGTGACGACGATCGCGCGCGGCATGCCGACGGCCGCGCACTCCTCCCACACCATGCGCGTCGAGCCGTCCACGCCGTCCGAGGCCGAGACGACGAAGAGGGCCGCGTCCGCGGCGCGCAGACCGGCCCTGAGCTCCCCGACGAAGTCGGCGTACCCGGGGGTGTCGAGGAGGTTGATCTTGATGCCGTCCCAGTCGACCGGCACCAGGGAGAGCTGCACCGAGCGCTGCTGGCGGTGCTCGATCTCGTCGTAGTCGGAGACGGTGCCGCCGTCCTCCACACGGCCCGCCCGGTTCACCGCTCCCGCGGTCAGCGCGAGAGCCTCCACCAGAGTCGTCTTGCCCGATCCGCTGTGGCCGACCAGCACCACATTCCGTACGGACGCGGGGTGGTCGGCCGCCGTAGCCCTGCCGGCGGCTCCGGGGTGTGCGTTCGCCTTGTCGCCCATTTCTTGCCTCCCGTGCACGGTGAGGTCATCGGGGGCGCGGACACGACGGCTCCGCGTGCGGTGGCGGCTCCGGCGACGCCCGCGGTTCTTCGAGCTTTCCACTCCCGTCACGGTGCGTCCATACGAAGGACGCGACGACGCCACGCGGTCGTGCCCGGGAGGGGCGCGAGCGGTCCGTGATCCGGGCGCCGTCGGGCCGTGACACGGGGGCCGGGTGCCCGGCAGTCGCACACGCGCGCGCGTGGCTACGATGGGCCAGCCGGTGGCCACCAGGGCCGCGCGGCCACACCGACCGTCGGGAAGGCCATGCTGAACAAGTACGCGCGTGCATTCTTCACGCGTGTCCTCACACCGTTCGCCGCGTTTCTCATCCGCCGGGGCGTGAGCCCCGACATGGTCACGCTGATCGGCACCGCCGGCGTGGTCGCGGGCGCGTTGGTCTTCTACCCCAGGGGCGAGTTCTTCTGGGGCACGGTCGTGATCACCCTCTTCGTCTTCTCCGACCTCGTCGACGGCAACATGGCCCGCCAGCTCGGCCGCTCCAGCCGCTGGGGCGCCTTCCTGGACTCCACGCTCGACCGGGTCGCCGACGGCGCGATCTTCGGCGGCTTCGCCCTCTGGTACGCGGGCCACGGCGACGACAACGTCCTGTGCGCCGTCTCGATCTTCTGCCTGGCCAGCGGGCAGGTGGTGTCGTACACCAAGGCGCGCGGTGAGTCGATCGGGCTGCCGGTAGCCGTCAACGGGCTCGTCGAACGGGCCGAGCGGCTGGTGGTCTCGCTGGTCGCGGCCGGTTTCGCGGGCCTGCACAAGTTCGGGGTGCCCGGCATCCAGTACCTGCTGCCGGTCGCCCTGTGGATCGTCGCCGTCGGCAGCCTGGTCACGCTGATCCAGCGGGTCGTCACCGTCCGGCGCGAGTCGGCGGAGGCCGAGGAGGCGGCCGCGCAGGAGACCGAGGGGCGCGAGGCGGCCAAGTGAACGCGCGGGACCAGTTGACCGACGCCCTGTACGGCCTCGGCTGGAGTACCGTCAAGAAGCTCCCCGAGCCCGTGGCGGTACGCCTCGGCCGGACCATCGCCGACCTCGCCTGGAAGCAGCGCGGCAAGGGCGTGCGGCGCCTCGAGAGCAACTACGCGCGCGTGGTGCCCGACGCGAGCCCCGAGCGCCTGGCCGAGCTCTCGCGCGCGGGGATGCGCTCCTACCTGCGCTACTGGATGGAGTCCTTCCGGCTGCCGGCCTGGAGCCCCGAGCGCGTCAAGAGCGGCTTCGACCCCAAGGACGTGCACCACCTCACCGACGGGCTCGCCGCCGGCAAGGGCGTCGTCCTCGCGCTGCCGCACCTGGCCAACTGGGACCTGGCCGGCGCCTGGGTCACCACCGAGCTGCGGACCCCGTTCACCACGGTCGCCGAGCGCCTCAGGCCGGAGAGCCTCTACGACCGTTTCGTCGCCTACCGCGAGGGTCTCGGCATGGAGGTCCTGCCGCACAGCGGCGGCTCCGCCTTCGGCACCCTGGCGCGGCGACTGCGCGACGGCGGCCTGGTCTGCCTGGTCGCCGACCGCGACCTGTCCGCGTCCGGCGTCGAGGTCGAGTTCTTCGGCGACACCGCCCGGATGCCCGCGGGTCCGGCCCTGCTCGCGCAGCAGACCGGCGCGCTGCTGCTGCCCGTCACGCTCTGGTACGACGACTCGCCCGTCATGCGGGGCCGCGTCCATCCCCCGATCGAGGTACCCGAGTCAGGTACCCGGGCCGAGAAGACGTCTGTCATGACACAGGCGCTGGCGAACGCCTTCGCCACAGGCATCGCCGATCACCCGGAGGACTGGCACATGCTGCAGCGGCTTTGGCTCGCGGACCTGGAACCCCGCCCGGCGGACGGGGACCGGGCGTGAGAATCGGCATCGTCTGCCCGTACTCCTGGGACGTGCCGGGCGGCGTCCAGTTCCACATCCGCGACCTCGCCGAGTACTTCATCCGGCTCGGCCACGAGGTGTCCGTCCTCGCCCCCGCCGACGACGACACGCCGCTGCCGCCGTACGTCGTCTCGGCCGGCCGCGCCGTCCCGGTGCCGTACAACGGCTCGGTGGCCCGGCTGAACTTCGGCTTCCTGAGCGCCGCGCGCGTGCGCCGCTGGCTGCACGAGGGCAAGTTCGACGTGATCCACATCCACGAACCGACCTCACCGTCGCTGGGCCTGCTGACCTGCTGGGCCGCGCAGGGCCCGATCGTGGCGACCTTCCACACCTCCAACCCGCGCTCGCGCGCGATGATCGCCGCGTACTCGATCCTCCAGGCCGCCCTGGAGAAGATCAGCGCGCGGATCGCGGTCAGTGAGTACGCCCGCCGGACGCTGGTGGAGCACCTCGGTGGGGACGCGGTGGTCATCCCCAACGGTGTCGACGTCGACTTCTTCGCCCAGGCCGAGCCCAGGCCCGAGTGGCAGGGCGAGACGATCGGCTTCGTCGGCCGCATCGACGAGCCCCGCAAGGGCCTGCCGGTCCTGATGCGAGCACTGCCGAAAATCTTCGCCGAGCGGCCGAACGCGCGCCTGCTGGTCGCCGGCCGCGGTGACGAGGAGGAGGCCGTCGAGAACCTGCCGAAGGAGCTGCGCCCGCGCGTGGAGTTCCTCGGCATGGTCAGCGACGAGGACAAGGCCCGCTTCCTGCGCAGCGTCGACCTGTACGTCGCCCCCAACACCGGCGGCGAGAGCTTCGGCATCATCCTGGTCGAGGCGATGTCCGCCGGAGCACCGGTCCTCGCCTCCGACCTGGACGCCTTCGCCCAGGTCCTCGACCAGGGAGCGGCGGGCGAGCTCTTCGCCAACGAGGACGCGGACGCCCTGGCGCAGGCGGCGGTGCGCCTCCTCGGGGACCCCGCACGCCGGGCCGAGCTGCGGGAACGCGGCAGCGCCCATGTGCGCCGCTTCGACTGGTCGACCGTAGGCGCGGACATCCTGTCGGTGTACGAGACGGTGACGGCGGGCGCGGCGGCGGTGGCGGCGGACGACAAGGCATCGCCGGGGCTGATGGCGCGGTTCGGCTTGGCGAGGGACTGAAGGTGCGTCCAGCGCCCCCACCTCAGGGGCGCGGGGAACTGCGCGACCAGCCACAGACCGCCCGCACCCGGCGACGAACAGCACCCCTGCGGAGTTCCCCGCCCCCCCAGCGGAGCGCGTAGCCTTGCCGCCCGTGACCGCAACCCTCATCTGGATCCTCGTCGTCCTCGTCGCCATCGGCCTGTACCTGAGCTGGACGGCGGGGCGGCTGGACCGGCTGCACGCCCGCATCGACGCCGCCCGCGCCGCGCTGGACGCGCAACTGCTGCGCAGGGCGTCCGTGGCCCAGGAACTGGCCACCTCGGGGGTGCTGGATCCGGCCGCGTCGATCGTGTTGTACGAGGCCGCGCACGCCGCCCGGCAGGCCGAGGAGGAACAGCGGGAGGTCGCCGAGAGCGAGCTCAGCCAGGCGCTGCGCGCGGTCTTCGCGGACGCGCGGCAGGTCGAGGTCGTCCGCGAGGTGCCCGGGGGAGAGGCCGCGGCCCACGAGCTGACGGAGGCGGTCCGCCGGGTCCCCATGGCGCGCCGCTTCCACAACGACGCCGTGGGCGCCGCCCGCAGGCTGCGCGAGCACCGCAAGGTGCGCTGGTTCCGGCTGGCCGGACACGCCCCCTTCCCGATGGCCTTCGAGATGGACGACGAGCCGCCGGCCGCGCTCGCCGACCGCGCGGGATAGCGCGACGGCCCGCCGCGGCGCGTCGTCCTCGGCGCGCCGACCGTCGAGGAAACGCCGGCCAGCCGCACCGGGCCGCACCGTGAGCCGAAAAGGATCCACCGGCTTCCCATTGGCCCTTGCTGTGGACTGGTCCACTCGCGTTTCCTCGGTGCTTGCAGAAAACCCTCTTTCCCTTCAGTGAGGTCAACCCGTGTCCATCACCGAGAACCAGGCTCCCGAGACCGGCACCGCGCGCGTGAAGCGTGGCATGGCCGAGCAGCTCAAGGGTGGCGTGATCATGGACGTCGTCACGCCGGAGCAGGCGAAGATCGCCGAGGACGCGGGCGCCGTGGCCGTCATGGCCCTGGAGCGGGTACCGGCCGACATCCGCAAGGACGGCGGCGTGGCCCGCATGTCCGACCCGGACATGATCGAGGGCATCATCGACGCCGTCTCGATCCCGGTCATGGCCAAGTCCCGCATCGGCCACTTCGTCGAGGCCCAGGTCCTGCAGTCCCTCGGCGTCGACTACATCGACGAGTCGGAGGTCCTCACCCCGGCCGACGAGGTCAACCACTCCGACAAGTGGGCGTTCACCACCCCGTTCGTCTGCGGCGCCACCAACCTGGGCGAGGCCCTGCGCCGTATCGCCGAGGGCGCCGCGATGATCCGCTCCAAGGGCGAGGCCGGCACCGGCAACGTCGTCGAGGCCGTCCGCCACCTGCGCCAGATCAAGAACGAGATCGCGAAGCTGCGCGGCTTCGACAACCACGAGCTGTACGCCGCCGCCAAGGAGCTGCGCGCCCCGTACGAGCTGGTCAAGGAGGTCGCCGAGCTGGGCAAGCTCCCGGTCGTGCTGTTCTCCGCCGGTGGCGTGGCCACTCCGGCCGACGCCGCGCTCATGCGCCAGCTCGGCGCCGAGGGCGTCTTCGTCGGCTCCGGCATCTTCAAGTCCGGTGACCCCGCCAAGCGCGCCGCCGCCATCGTCAAGGCGACCACCTTCTACGACGACCCCAAGATCATCGCGGACGCGTCCCGCAACCTGGGCGAGGCCATGGTCGGCATCAACTGCGACACCCTCCCGGAGACCGAGCGCTACGCCAACCGCGGCTGGTGAGGACTGCTGGTAGTCACCCCATGAACACTCCTGTCACAGGCGTCCTGGCCCTCCAGGGCGACGTACGGGAGCACCTCATCGCCCTGGCCGCGGCCGACGCCGTGGCCAGGCCGGTGCGGCGCCCCGAGGAACTCGCCGAGGTCGACGGCCTGGTCATCCCCGGCGGCGAGTCCACGACCATCTCCAAGCTGGCCATCCTGTTCGGCGTGATGGAGCCGCTCCGCGCGCGCGTGCGGGCCGGTATGCCCGTCTACGGCACCTGCGCGGGCATGATCATGCTCGCCGACAAGATCCTCGACCCGCGCTCGGGCCAGGAGACCGTCGGCGGCATCGACATGATCGTGCGCCGCAACGCCTTCGGACGGCAGAACGAGTCCTTCGAGGCGGCGGTCCACGTGCAGGGCGTCGAGGGCGATCCCGTGGAGGGCGTCTTCATCCGTGCCCCCTGGGTGGAGTCCGTCGGCGCCGGGGCCGAGGTGCTCGCCGAGCACGACGGTCACATCGTCGCGGTACGCCAGGGCAACGCGCTCGCCACGTCGTTCCACCCGGAGCTGACCGGCGACCACCGCGTGCACTCCCTGTTCGTCGACATGGTGCGCGCCAACGCCGTCGCCGAGTCCTTGTAGGATCTCTGGCGTTCGTTATGTGGATGGTTACGCGAAGGAGACAGGCAGATGTCCGGCCACTCTAAATGGGCTACGACGAAGCACAAGAAGGCCGTGATCGACGCCAAGCGCGGCAAGCTCTTCGCGAAGCTGATCAAGAACATCGAGGTCGCCGCGCGGATGGGCGGCGTCGACCTGGACGGCAACCCGACGCTCTACGACGCCGTTCAGAAGGCCAAGAAGCAGTCGGTGCCGAACAAGAACATCGACTCCGCGATCAAGCGCGGCGGCGGTCTCGAGGCCGGCGGCGCCGACTACGAGACGATCATGTACGAGGGTTACGGCCCGAACGGTGTCGCGGTGCTCATCGAGTGCCTCACCGACAACCGCAACCGCGCCGCCTCCGACGTCCGCGTCGCCATGACCCGCAACGGCGGCTCCATGGCCGACCCGGGCTCGGTGTCGTACCTCTTCAACCGCAAGGGCGTCGTCATCGTCCCCAAGGGCGAGCTCAGCGAGGACGACGTCCTCGCCGCCGTCCTGGACGCGGGCGCCGAGGAAGTCAACGACCTCGGCGAGAACTTCGAGGTGCTCAGCGAGGCCACCGACCTGGTCGCGGTCCGCACGGCCCTTCAGGACGCCGGCATCGACTACGACTCCGCGGAGGCCAACTTCGTCCCGACCATGCAGGTCGAGCTGGACGAGGAGGGCGCCAAGAAGATCTTCAAGCTGATCGACGCGCTCGAGGACAGCGACGACGTGCAGAACGTCTTCGCCAACTTCGACGTCAGCGACGAAGTCATGGAGAAGGTCGACGCCTGAGCCGCGCTCACGCTCGAACGGGCCGACGGGACACCCCCGTCGGCCCGTCGCTTTGTCAGTGGCACCCGATAGCCTGCACGAACTGGGGGTACGCCCAGCGGAGCCGGGGAGATCGAAGGGAGGGCGCGTGCGCGTACTGGGGGTGGACCCGGGACTGACACGGTGCGGTGTCGGCGTCGTCGAAGGGGTCGCGGGGCGCCCGCTCACCATGCTCGGCGTCGGTGTCGTCCGTACGCCCGCCGACGCCGAGTTGGGCCACCGCCTCGTCGCGATCGAGCAGGGCATCGAGCAGTGGCTGGACGAGCACCGGCCCGAATACGTCGCCGTGGAGCGGGTGTTCAGCCAGCACAACGTCCGTACGGTCATGGGCACCGCCCAGGCCAGCGCCGTCGCCATGCTCTGCGCCGCCCGCCGCGGCATCCCCGTCGCCCTCCACACACCCAGCGAGGTCAAGGCCGCCGTCACCGGCAGCGGCCGCGCCGACAAGGCCCAGGTCGGCGCCATGGTGACACGCCTGCTGCGGCTCAGCGCGCCCCCCAAACCCGCCGACGCCGCCGACGCGCTCGCCCTCGCCATCTGCCACATCTGGCGCGCCCCCGCGCAGAACCGACTCCAGCAGGCCGTCGCCCTGCACGCAACGAAAGGCCGTACGGCATGATCGCCTTCGTGAGCGGCACGGTCGCCGCACTCGCCCCCGACGCCGCGGTCGTCGAGGTCGGCGGTGTCGGCATGGCCGTGCAGTGCACGCCGAACACCCTGTCCACGCTCCGCATCGGCCGGCCCGCCAAGCTCGCCACGTCCCTCGTCGTCCGCGAGGACTCCCTGACCCTGTACGGCTTCGCCGACGACGACGAGCGGCAGGTCTTCGAACTGCTCCAGACGGCCAGCGGCGTCGGCCCGCGCCTGGCTCAGGCCATGCTGGCCGTGCACACCCCGGACGCCCTGCGCAGAGCCGTCGCCACCGGCGACGAGAAGGCGCTCATCGCCGTCCCCGGCATCGGCAAGAAGGGCGCCCAGAAGCTGCTGCTGGAGCTGAAGGACCGCCTGGGCGAGCCGACCGGCGCCCCCGCGATCGGCTCGCCGGTCACCCAGGGCTGGCGCGACCAGCTGCACGCGGCGCTGATCGGCCTCGGGTACGCGACCCGGGAGGCGGACGAGGCCGTCGCCGCGGTCGCCCCCCAGGCCGAGGCCGCCGAGACCACGCCCCAGGTGGGGCAGCTGCTGAGGGCCGCCCTGCAGACCCTGAACAGAGCCCGCTGAGCCGCTCACGCTCACGACCGCCCTCGCCGAACGACCCCGAGACCCCGAGGCACACTCCTTGCTGTGCCGTCCCGGAGGGCGACCCCCGGCCGATCGGCACCCGGCATCACCCAGCTAGGAGAACGTCAGTGAACTGGGACGACCCGACCGACGCCGCCCCCGAGGGGCTCGCCGGCCCCGCCGCGGAGCGGCTGGTGGGCTCTGTCGCCGACCGCGAGGACCAGGCCGTCGAGGCCGCCCTGCGCCCCAAGGACCTGGGCGAGTTCATCGGCCAGGAGAAGGTCCGCGAACAGCTCGACCTCGTCCTGCGCGCCGCACGCGCGCGGGGCGCCACCGCCGACCACGTCCTGCTCTCCGGCGCCCCCGGCCTCGGCAAGACCACCCTGTCGATGATCATCGCCGCCGAGATGGGCGCCCCGATCCGCATCACGTCCGGCCCCGCCATCCAGCACGCCGGTGACCTCGCCGCGATCCTCTCCTCCCTCCAGGAGGGCGAGGTTCTCTTCCTCGACGAGATCCACCGCATGTCGCGGCCCGCCGAGGAGATGCTCTACATGGCGATGGAGGACTTCCGTGTCGACGTCATCGTCGGCAAGGGCCCCGGCGCCACCGCCATCCCGCTCGAACTGCCCCCGTTCACCCTGGTCGGCGCCACCACGCGCGCGGGCCTGCTGCCGCCCCCGCTGCGCGACCGCTTCGGCTTCACCGCCCACATGGAGTTCTACGAGCCGGCCGAACTGCAGCGCGTCATCCACCGCTCGGCGAACCTCCTCGACGTCGAGATCGACACCGACGGCGCCGCCGAGATCGCCGGCCGCTCCCGTGGCACGCCCCGGATCGCCAACCGCCTGCTGCGCCGCGTCCGCGACTACGCGCAGGTCAAGGCCGACGGCGTCATCACGCGCGAGATCGCCTCCGCGGCCCTCGCCGTCTACGAGGTCGACGCCCGCGGCCTGGACCGCCTCGACCGCGCGGTCCTGGAGGCCCTGCTGAAGCTGTTCGGGGGCGGGCCGGTCGGCCTGTCCACGCTCGCCGTCGCGGTGGGGGAGGAGCGCGAGACCGTCGAGGAGGTCGCCGAGCCCTTCCTGGTCCGCGAGGGCCTCCTGGCCCGCACCCCGCGCGGCCGGGTCGCCACCCCCGCCGCCTGGACCCACCTCGGTCTCACCCCGCCCCGCCCCACCGGCGCGGGGAGCGGACAGCAGGACCTGTTCGGTGCTTGACGGCACGGGATGTCCCCCACGTGTCACCGGCGTCGGCCGGACAACGGCGAGGGCATTCGCGGGGTCAGGAACCCAGGTGCCATGCTGAACGTTGTTCCCTGCGCGCGGACTCGCTTAGACTCCGCCGATGCCGCCCTTGTCGGCAGCACACATACCCCCAACCATCAGGCCGCTCACCATCGCGGTCGCGTGAAGGAAGTACCGACCCGTGAGTCTCGTGACCCTCCTCCCGTTCATCGTGCTCATCGGGGCCATGTTCCTGATGACCCGGTCGGCGAAGAAGAAGCAGCAGCAGGCCGTGGACATGCGCAACCAGATGCAGCCCGGTAGCGGTGTCCGCACCATCGGGGGCATGTACGCGACGGTCAAGGAGGTCAACGAGGACACGGTCCTCGTCGACGCCGGCCCGGGGGTGGAGCTGCTCTTCGCGAAGAACGCGATCGGCGCCGTCCTGTCCGACGACGAGTACAACCGCATCGTCCACGGCATCGAGCACGACCTGAAGTCCGACTCCGACGTCGTCCCGGACGACGCCTCCTCCCTCACCGAGGCCGACGAGCCCGCCGACGCTGCCGCCGCCTCCGACGACAAGCCCGTCGACTTCGGCAAGAAGGACGAGGCCGAGGAGCAGACCGCCGAGGCCGACGAACAGCCGAAGAAGACCGACGGCGACTCCGACGCGAAGAAGTAGTCACGTCCCCGGGGCACGCGGGTGCGACCCGCGTGCCCCGGGGCGCGCGCAATCTCGCACATAGGGGATCCCGACACCATGTCATGGCCGTCGCCGCGCTGACCCGGCGCGGGGCGGCCCGAGAGGGAGTACGAGAAGGTGGCAGCACCTAAAAAGGGCCGGAACGCGAGCGCCCAGAGCAAGCCGGGGCGCTCGCTGGCCCTGATCCTGATCGCCATCGTGGCGCTCACCGGAGGCATGTTCCTCTCCGGGAACACCACTCCGCGTCTCGGCATCGACCTTGCCGGCGGTACGAGCATCACGCTCCGTGCGGTCCCCGAGGCCGGCCAGGAATCCGCGATCAACAAGACCAACATGGACACCGCGGTCGACATCATGAACCGTCGTGTCAATGGCCTTGGTGTCACGGAGGCCGAAGTTCAGACCCAGGGCGACGCGAACATCATCGTCAACATCCCCAAGGGCACGAACGCCAAGGAAGCCCGGGCACAGGTCGGCACCACCGCCAAGCTGTACTTCCGTCCGGTCCTGGCCAGCGAGCCCTCCGGCTCCGCCGCGAGCGCCTCGCCGAGCCCCTCCGCCAGCGGCTCCGCCACCGCCTCGCCGAGCCCCTCCGCGAGCGCCTCCGGCCAGAAGGCCACCTCCTCCACGCCGTCGGCCTCCGCCACCTCCCAGGGCCGCGCCGTCACCGACGGACTGAAGGCCGACTCGACCCCGTCGGCGTCGGCGAGCGCCACCGCCTCCGCCAGCCCGTCGGCCTCCGCCGGCGGCGGCGCGACCAGCGAGGCCGCGCTCCAGGCCCAGTACGCGAACCTGGACTGCTCCAAGGAGTCGGTCCGCACCAAGGCCGGCGAGGGCGCCAAGCCCACCGACTCGACCGTGGGCTGCGGCGAGGTCCAGGGGGCCTGGTACAAGTACCTGCTCGGCCCGGCCGCCGTCGACGGCACCGAGGTCGACAAGGCCCAGGCGGTCTTCGACACGCAGACCGCCGCCGGCTGGCAGGTCACGATGAAGTTCAGCTCCAAGGGCGCGAAGAAGTTCGCGGACATCACCGGCAAGCTCGCCCAGAACAGCCCCCCGCAGAACGAGTTCGGCATCGTCCTCGACGGCGAGGTCGTCTCCAGCCCGTACGTCAACTCCGCCATCACCGGCGGCCAGGCGCAGATCTCCGGCAGCTTCACGCAGGAGGAGGCGCAGAGCCTCGCCAACATGCTGTCGTACGGCGCCCTGCCGCTGACCTTCAAGGAGGACAGCGTCACCACGGTGACCGCCGCCCTCGGTGGTGAGCAGCTGCACGCCGGTCTGATCGCCGGCGCGATCGGCCTCGCCCTGGTCGTGCTCTACCTGGTCGTCTACTACCGCGGCCTGTCGCTCATCGCCATCGCCTCGCTGCTCGTCTCCGCGGCCCTGACCTACGTGATCATGTCGCTGCTCGGCCCGGCCATCGGCTTCGCGCTGAACCTGCCGGCCGTCTGCGGCGCCATCGTCGCGATCGGTATCACGGCGGACTCGTTCATCGTGTACTTCGAACGCGTCCGGGACGAGATCCGTGAGGGCCGCTCGCTGCGCCCCGCCGTCGAGCGGGCCTGGCCGCGCGCCCGGCGCACCATCCTGGTCTCCGACTTCGTGTCGTTCCTCGCCGCCGCGGTGCTGTTCGTCGTCACCGTCGGCAAGGTCCAGGGCTTCGCGTTCACGCTCGGCCTGACCACCCTGCTCGACGTGGTCGTCGTGTTCCTGTTCACCAAGCCGCTGCTGACGATCCTGGCGCGGCGGAAGTTCTTCGCGAACGGCCACAGCTGGTCCGGTCTCGACCCCAAGCGCCTCGGCGCCAAGCCCCCGCTGCGCCGGACCCGCCGCCCCGCCCCCGCTGGCCCTGTCGACCCGAAGGAGGCCTGAGATGTCGAAACTCGGCAACCTCGGCGCCCGACTGCACCGTGGCGAGGTCGGCTACGACTTCGTCGGCAACCGCAAGATCTGGTACGGCATCTCGATCCTGATCACCATCACGGCCATCGTCGGCCTGGCGGTGCGCGGCCTGAACATGGGCATCGAGTTCCAGGGCGGAGCGGTCTTCACGACCCCGAAGACCAGCGTCTCGGTCGCGCAGGCCGAGGAGTACGCGGAATCGGCGTCCGGCCACGACGCGATCGTCCAGAAGCTCGGCAACGGAAGCCTGCGCATCCAGGTCGCGGGCATCGACACCGGCGCGGCCGACAAGGTCTCGGCGGAGCTGGCCCGCGACATGCACCTCGCGGAGAAGGACGTCACCGGTGAGCTGGTCGGCCCCAGCTGGGGCGAGCAGATCGCCAACAAGGCCTGGCAGGGCCTCGCCATCTTCCTGGTCCTCGTCGTGATCTATCTGGCCATCGCCTTCGAGTGGCGGATGGCGCTCGCCGCGTTCGTCGCGCTGATCCACGACATCACCATCACGGTCGGCATCTACGCCCTGGTGGGCTTCGAGGTCACCCCCGGCACGGTGATCGGTCTGCTGACGATCCTCGGTTACTCGCTCTACGACACGGTCGTCGTCTTCGACAGCCTCAAGGAGCAGACGAAGGACATCACCAAGCAGACCCGCTGGACCTACAGCGACGTCGCCAACCGGTCGATCAACAGCACGCTGGTCCGGTCCATCAACACCACGGTGGTCGCGCTGCTGCCGGTGGCGGGTCTGCTGTTCATCGGTGGCGGTGTGCTCGGCGCCGGCATGCTCAACGACATCTCGCTGTCGCTGTTCGTCGGCCTCGCGGCCGGTGCGTACTCCTCGATCTTCATCGCCACGCCGCTCGTCGCCGACCTCAAGGAACGCGAGCCGGCGATGAAGGCCCTCAAGAAGCGCGTCCTGGCCAAGCGTGCCCAGGCCGCGACCGACGAGGAGATCACGGAGTCCCACGACACCGACGCCTACGACGACGAGCCGGAGGGCGCCGCCGCGGTCGTCGGCCCGCGCTCCCAGCCCGCCTCCCGCAGCCGGGGCCGCGGTCGACCCTCGGGGAAGCGCCGATGACGGACATCAAGGAGCTGCTGCTCAGCCGCATCCGTGACGTGGCCGACTACCCGCAGCCGGGGGTGATGTTCAAGGACATCACTCCGCTGCTCGCGGACCCGGCGGCGTTCACCGCGCTCACCGACACGTTCGCCGAGATCGCCGAGCGCGCCGGCGCCACCAAGGTCGTCGGCCTGGAGGCCCGGGGCTTCATCCTCGGCGCTCCGGTCGCCGTCCGCGCCGGCCTCGGCTTCGTCCCCGTCCGCAAGGCGGGCAAGCTCCCCGGAGCCACCCTCGCCCAGGCCTACGACCTGGAGTACGGCTCGGCCGAGATCGAGATCCACGCCGAGGACCTCACCGTCGACGACCGCATCCTGATCGTCGACGACGTCCTCGCCACCGGTGGTACCGCCGAGGCGTCGATCCAGCTCATCCATCGCGCGGGCGCCGAGGTCGCGGGCGTCGCCGTGCTGATGGAACTCGGCTTCCTGGACGGTCGCGCCCGCCTCGAGCCGGCGCTGGCCGGCGCCCCGCTGGAGGCGCTGCTCACCATCTGAGCCAGGCGGTGTCGAGAGGGCGGGCCCCGAGGATCGGGGCCCGCCCTCTCGCATGCCGGCGCGGGCGAAGGCGGCGGCGACGGAGGAGACGGCCGGGACGACTGCGTGGCCGTGGGGCCGGAATTTACTCATGTGTCGCCGCGCGCTTCTGCGTCGGCTCCATCGGCACGGCCTGAGCACCGGTCTTCCCACGGGGAGAACGACCACCGGCAACAGGTGAAGAGGCGTGGGGCGGGCCCGGAGGAATCCGGCGCCCGCCCCTTGCGTTTCTCCGGTAGACCGTCCTCACATCCGCCTGGAGGCGATCCTGTGGCCCAGGATCGCTACGATGGGTGCTCCGGAGCCTGACCGGGGGACCCGGATCGCGCACGAGGAGCCCTCTTGCCAGACGAGGCCCAGCACCTGACCGCCGCCAAGCCCGAGTCCGCCTCGGCGCCCGCGGCCACGCCCGCGTCGCAAGCGCAGAACGCCGCTCGCGGGCCGGTCGAGCACGACCGTTCCGCGCCCGTCGACAAGCCGGCAGAGCAGCCCCGCCCCAAACCGGCCCCGCCCGAGCGCCCCTCGGCCACGCCCGCCACCCGCCCGGCAGCCGCGCAGCCGCCCGCCCGCTCCGGTTCCTCCAACCGCGTCCGCGCCCGCCTCGCCCGCCTCGGCGTCCAGCGCGCGAACCCCTACAACCCGGTGCTGGAGCCGCTGCTGCGGATAGTGCGCAGCAACGACCCGAAGATCGAGACGTCGACGCTGCGGCAGATCGAGCGCGCCTACCAGGTCGCCGAGCGCTGGCACCGCGGCCAGAAGCGCAAGAGCGGCGACCCGTACATCACGCACCCCCTCGCCGTGACCACGATCCTCGCCGAGCTCGGCATGGATCCGGCCACCCTGATGGCGGGCCTGCTCCACGACACCGTCGAGGACACCGAGTACGGCCTGGACGACCTGCGCCGCGACTTCGGCGATGTGGTCGCCCTCCTCGTCGACGGCGTCACCAAGCTGGACAAGGTCAAGTTCGGCGAGGCCGCACAGGCCGAGACCGTGCGCAAGATGGTCGTCGCCATGGCCAAGGACCCGCGCGTCCTGGTCATCAAGCTCGCCGACCGCCTGCACAACATGCGCACCATGCGCTACCTCAAGCGCGAGAAGCAGGAGAAGAAAGCGCGCGAGACCCTCGAGATCTACGCGCCGCTTGCTCACCGCCTCGGCATGAACACCATCAAGTGGGAACTGGAGGACCTCGCCTTCGCGATCCTCTACCCCAAGATGTACGACGAAATCGTACGGCTGGTGGCCGAGAGAGCACCGAAGCGTGACGAGTACCTGGCCATAGTGACCGACGAGGTCCAGGCCGACCTGCGCGCCGCCCGTATCAAGGCGACCGTCACCGGCCGCCCGAAGCACTACTACAGCGTCTACCAGAAGATGATCGTCCGCGGCCGTGACTTCGCGGAGATCTACGACCTGGTGGGCATCCGCGTCCTCGTGGACACCGTCCGCGACTGCTACGCCGCCCTCGGCACCGTCCACGCGCGATGGAACCCGGTCCCCGGCCGGTTCAAGGACTACATCGCGATGCCCAAGTTCAACATGTACCAGTCGCTGCACACGACGGTCATCGGTCCCAACGGCAAACCGGTCGAACTCCAGATCCGCACGTTCGACATGCACCGCCGCGCCGAGTACGGCATCGCCGCGCACTGGAAGTACAAGCAGGAGGCCGTTGCCGGCGCCTCCAAGGTCCGCACGGACGCGCCCAAGTCGTCGGCCAAGGACAAGGACGCCATCAACGACATGGCGTGGCTGCGGCAGCTCCTCGACTGGCAGAAGGAGACCGAGGACCCCAGCGAGTTCCTGGAGTCGCTGCGCTTCGACCTCTCCCGCAACGAGGTCTTCGTCTTCACCCCGAAGGGTGATGTCATCGCGCTCCCCGCCGGCGCGACGCCGGTGGACTTCGCG
This sequence comes from Streptomyces aurantiaciflavus, assembly GCF_049808595.1. Classification (NCBI taxonomy): domain Bacteria; kingdom Bacillati; phylum Actinomycetota; class Actinomycetes; order Kitasatosporales; family Streptomycetaceae; genus Streptomyces; species Streptomyces aurantiaciflavus. The sequence goes on from NZ_JBNCAQ010000019.1 coordinate 37,374, forward strand.
TACGCGGTCCACACGGAGGTCGGCCACCGCACCATAGGGGCCCGGGTCAACGGCAGGCTCGTACCGCTCGAGTCGACCCTGGACAACGGCGACCTGGTCGAGGTCTTCACCTCCAAGGCGCCCGGCGCGGGCCCCTCCCGCGACTGGCTGGGATTCGTCAAGTCGCCGCGGGCCCGCAACAAGATCCGTGCCTGGTTCTCCAAGGAACGGCGCGACGAGGCGATCGAGCAGGGCAAGGACGCCATCGCACGCGCGATGCGCAAGCAGAACCTGCCGATCCAGCGCATCCTCACCGGCGACTCGCTGGTCACCCTGGCGCACGAGATGCGCTACCCGGACATCTCCTCGCTGTACGCGGCGATCGGCGAGGGCCATGTGGCCGCGCAGAACGTCGTACAGAAGCTGGTGCAGGCCCTCGGCGGCGAGGAGGCGGCCACCGAGGAGATCGACGAGGCGGTCCCGCCGTCCCGCACCCGCGGCCGCAAGCGGCGCAGCAACCAGGACCCCGGTGTCGTGGTCAAGGGCGTCGAGGACGTCTGGGTCAAGCTGGCCCGCTGCTGTACGCCCGTGCCCGGCGACCCGATCATCGGCTTCGTCACGCGAGGTAGTGGTGTATCGGTTCACCGCAGTGACTGCGTCAACGTGGAGTCACTGTCCCGGGAGCCCGAGCGCATCCTCGACGTCGAGTGGGCGCCGACGCAGTCCTCGGTGTTCCTGGTCGCGATCCAGGTCGAGGCCCTGGACCGCTCCCGGCTCCTGTCGGACGTCACCCGCGTCCTGTCCGACCAGCACGTCAACATCCTCTCGGCGGCCGTCCAGACCTCCCGCGACCGCGTCGCCACCTCCCGCTTCACCTTCGAGATGGGCGACCCCAAACACCTGGGCCACGTCCTGAAGGCCGTCCGCGGAGTCGAGGGCGTCTACGACGTCTACCGGGTGACGTCGGCGCGGCGGCCCTGATCGTCTGAGGTCCGACAGAGGAAAAACGGGGGGATCGATGGCCGTGGGAGCCCTATCTGTCGGCACGGAGATCGACGGGCGGTACCGCGCCGTCCGTCCGATCGGCCGTGGCGGCATGGGCGAGGTGTGGGAAGCCCGGGACGAACGTCTCGACCGGCGGGTCGCCGTCAAACTCATTCGCGCCGATCTCGCGCACGAGAGTGTCGCGGCAAGGTTCCGGCGGGAGGCGAAGGTGCTGGCCCGCATCCAGCACCCGAACATCGTCGCCGTCCACGACATCGGGATCCGGGACACCCAGCCGTACATCGTGATGGAACTGCTCGAAGGGCTCGACCTGGACAGCGTGCTCGATGAGGGCCCCCTCGACCCGGCGCTCGTCCGCGCTGTCGCCGCCGGCATGTGCGAGGGCCTGCAGGCCGCCCACGAGGCCGGTGTCCTGCACCGTGACATCAAGCCGAGCAATGTCCATCTGACCCGGCAGGGCCGGGTCGTGCTGCAGGACTTCGGCATCGCCGCCCTGCTGGTCGGCGACATCGCGGACACCGCCCTGACGGTGACCGGACAGATCGTCGGCACACCCCAGTACATGCCGCCCGAGTTGGTGCAGAGCCACGCAGTGGGCCCGCCGGCCGACCTCTATTCGGTGGGCGCGTGCATGTACGCCATGCTCACGGGCAGGGCGCCGTTGCCTGCGGACTCGGCGTTCGCGGTTCTGTACAAGGTCGTCAACGAGGGGCTGCCCGACCTGTCCGGTGAGGTTCCCGGCGTTCCCGAGGACCTGGCCCGGCTGGTCACGGACCTCGTCCGGATCGTGCCGGACCAGCGGCCGACGATCCAGGAGGTCGTCGGGAGGCTCCAGGCACCTGCCGACGCAGAGGCCCTGATCGCCGCCGCTGTCACGGGCGGCGTGCGCGACCGTGCGATACGCCGGTTCCATGAGGCCGTGACCTCCGTGGCCGACGAGGACGAGGCCTCCCGGATCGAACGGCCGGAGCCGGACACGCCGTATCCGGCCGTCGGCGACGGGCCGTCGCTCGAGCTGGGCCTCAGCCGGGTCACGCGGCAGCACATCCTGAGCGCCATGACCCCTCAGACCGCCGAAGTCCGGCTGCGTGAAGCGGTGGGGCTGGTCCTGCGCGGTGAACTCGCGGACGCGGGCGAACTGCTGGCCGCCGTGCAGGTGGTGTGCGACCGGGTGCTCGGGGCCGAGCATCCCACCACGCTGACCGCGCGCTACTGGTACGCGGTGTGCCTGGCCCGGCTGGGCGCGGCGGGAGAGGCGCTCACGGCCTTCTCGAACGTCATGGACAGAACGGTCCGCGCAGGCCTGGGCCACGCCGCACCACGGTCGCTCGAAGGGACCGGAGCAAGCGGTGCCGGAAGACGAGGCACGGAAGAATGAGCGGGGGAACGTTGACGACCATCCAGGTCACGTTAGGGACCGAGGGCGACAACGAGGAGGACCTGCGGTCGCTGTTGCGGTGGCTGACCGCGGACGAGGTAACCGGTCGGCACCTGCGCGGCGCACTCGTGGACGCGCAGCCGGCCCACCCCGAGCACATGGGCGGTCAGCTGGACGTGCTCAGCCTGGCCGTCAGCAGCCTGCTGGGCGCCGCGCAACTGGCCATGGCCGTGGTGCAGTGGCGTGCCGCCCGCCGTAGCAGCCCCACGGTGACGGTGCACCGGAACGGCACTCGCCTGGACATCCACGCGGCAGACCCGGAAACCGTGCGCCGTCTGGCCCTTCTGCTCGCCGACGACGGGGACGGCGATGCCGGGGCTGCCTGATCCTTCCGCCTCGGCCGCGGTGCTGATCGGCACGTCCGCCTACCGCAATCTCCCGCAACTGCCGGCGGTCGAGAACAACACCTCCGACCTGGCGGCCGTACTCAGAGACGCCACGGTGTGGGGGCTCCCCGAGGCGCGTTGCAGGGTGATCCGTGACCCGTCGACGCCACAGGCGTTGCTCGATCCCGTCTACGAACTCGGGGCGGAGACCACGGACACGCTGCTCGTGTACTACTGCGGCCACGGGCTCCGCGACAGCGACACGGCGGACCTCTATCTGGCACTGACGGACTCCCGCGACGGTGCCGGTCACACGGCGACCGCATATCGTTACGTCCGCTCCGCACTGCGCAGTTCGGTCGCGCGACGCAAGATCGTGATCCTGGACTGCTGCTTCAGCGGCCGGGCGACCGGCATGCTTGCCGACACCGAGGAACTGGCGGCACAAGCAGTCATCGACGGTGCCTACGTCCTGACGGCGTCACCGCGTGACCACTTCGCACTGGCCCCCGAAGGCGAACCGCACACCGCCTTCACCGGCGAACTGCTGCACGTCCTGCGCAACGGCATCCAGGACGCCCCGGAAACGCTGGACCTCGAGACGCTGTACCGCGAACTCGCCTCGAGGCTGTTGTCGAAGAACCGCCCGCGCCCGCAACGGAGCCAGGAGAACGACGTCGGACGGTTGCCCCTGGTCCGCAACCGAGCCCGGGCGACGACCACCACAGCAGCCGGACCGGTCATCGACATCGAGGTGCAGACCGCGATGATGGCGACCGGCCTCCATCTTGCCCGGTTGCTGCGTTCCGTCGGCCGCAACCGCGACGCCCTGCCGATTCTCCGGATGATCCTGCAGGCGAGGGTGCCCGAAGCCGAGGGCGACAGCGTGGCCGTGCATCTGGAGCTGGCGGAGCTGCTGACGGAGTCGGGTCAGGACAAGGAAGCCATCGAGACGCTGGAGGCGGCGTTCCGTCAGACGCACAAACGGTTCGGCCCGGAGGCTCTCGCCGTCTGCCGTCGGCTCGCCGAACTTCTCCAGGCCGCGGGAAACCACCGTCAGGCCTGCGACGTGCTCAGACACGCCCTGGACAGCCTCGACGTCAGCACGGCACGGGACGCGGAGCTCAGCCCTTGACGCACGGACGGGCCCGTGTACACCTCGGGGGTGCACACGGGCCCGTCGTCGCCGTTCCGGCGCTCGGCCGGAGAAACTCAGCCGCCGAACTCCTGCAGACCCTTCAGCGCCTGGTCCAGCAGCGCCTGACGGCCCTCGAGCTCCCGCTCCAGCTTGTCGGCCTTGGCGGTGTTGCCCTGGGCGCGCGCCTGCTCGATCTGGCCCTTCAGCTTGTCCACGGCCGCCTGGAGCTGACCGGTCAGACCCTCGGCACGCGCGCGAGCCTCCGGGTTGGTCCGGCGCCACTCGGCCTCCTCGGCCTCCTGGATCGCCCGCTCCACGGCGTGCATCCGGCCCTCGACCTTCGGCCGGGCGTCCCGCGGCACATGGCCGATGGCCTCCCAGCGCTCGTTGATCGAGCGGAACGCGGCACGCGCCGCCTTCAGGTCCTCGATCGGCAGGAGCTTCTCGGCCTCCTCGGCCAGCCCCTCCTTCAGCTTCAGGTTCTCTCCCTGCTCGGCGTCCCGCTCGGCGAAGACCGAGCTGCGGGCGGCGAAGAAGACGTCCTGGGCGCCGCGGAAGCGGTTCCACAGGTCGTCCTCGTGCTCCCGCTGGGCCCGGCCCGCGGCCTTCCACTCCGCCATCAGTTCGCGGTAGCGCGCGGCCGTCGGACCCCAGTCCGTCGACCCCGACAGCGCCTCGGCCTCGGCGACCAGCCGCTCCTTCGTCCTGCGGGCCTCCTCGCGCTGCGCGTCCAGCTGCGCGAAGTGCGCCTTGCGACGCTTGGAGAACGCCGAGCGCGCGTGCGAGAACCGGTGCCACAGCTCGTCGTCCGACTTGCGGTCGAGGCGCGGCAGGCCCTTCCAGGTGTCCACCAGGGCGCGCAGCCGCTCACCGGCCGCCCGCCACTGGTCGGACTGCGCCAGCTGCTCCGCCTCCGTGACCAGGTCCTCCTTGGCCTTACGGGCCTCGTCGGACTGTTTGGCGCGCTGCTGCTTGCGCTCCTCACGGCGCGCCTCGACGGTCGCCACCAGCTTGTCCAGCCGGGCCCGCAGCGCGTCCAGGTCGCCGACCGCGTGGTGCGCGTCCACCTGCTCGCGCAGGTGGTCGATGGCGACCTGGGCGTCCTTCGACGACAGGTCGGTGGTCTGGACTCGCTTCTCGAGGAGGCCGATCTCGACAACCAGGCCCTCGTACTTGCGCTCGAAGTAGGCCAATGCCTCCTCGGGGGAGCCGGCCTGCCAGGAACCGACGACCTGCTCGCCATCGGCCGTACGCACGTACACGGTCCCCGTCTCGTCGACGCGGCCCCACGGGTCGCTGCTCACAGCGCCTCCTCCACATGATGCCTGCGTGGGGCTTCGGCGCCCCCGGGCATCGTCCACAGTTTCGTCACGGCCAACATAGGCGACCGGCGGGGCGCCTGTCCGCATCCAGCGCGACCGAAATTGCGCTGTTGGCCGCCCTGTCGTCAGGACTTGGTGACCGTCGCCTTGTTGATCACAACCGTCGCGTTCGGAGCGCCGTCACCGGCGCCCGTGCTCTCACCCGCGGCGGCGATCTTCTTCAGCACGGTCATGCCCTCGGCCGACACCGTACCGAACGGTGTGTAGCTGGGCGGGAGCGAGCTGTCCTGGTAGACGAGGAAGAACTGGCTGCCGCCGGTGTGCGCCTGACCGGTGTTGGCCATCGCGACCGTGCCCGCCGGGTAGACGTTGGCCTTGAGGCTCTTGTCCTTCAGGTTCTCGTCCGGGATCGTGTAGCCCGGTCCGCCGCTGCCGCTGCCCGTCGGGTCGCCGCACTGCAGCACGTAGATGCCGTTCGTGGTGAGCCGGTGGCACTTGGTGTGGTCGAAGTAGCCCTTGCTCGCGAGGAAGCTGAACGAGTTCACCGTGTGCGGCGCCGCCGACGCCTTCAGCGCGACGTCTATGTCACCGCAGGTGGTCGCCAGCTTCATGGTGTACTTCGCCGACTTGTCGATCGTCATCGCCGGCTCCTTCTTCCAGCTCTGCGACTTGACCGAGCCCGCGGCGGGCTTCGCGCAGGGGTCCTTGACCGCGCTGGGGGTGGGAGCCGGGGTCGCTTCGGCGCTCGCGTTCGACTTGTCGTCGTCCTTCAGGACGCCCGTGGTGTAGAGGGTCAGGCTGCCCACCAGAATCACGCCGAGCACCGACGCGATCACCGAGTTGCGCACGCGCGCCTTGCGCCGCGCGGCCGTGCGGCGCTGCTGCTGCCGCAAGAACTTCTCCCGGGCGAGCTGACGCTTGCGCTGTTCCTGGGTGACCACCGGGTTCTCTCCTCATGCGTCTCGTCTGTCCACCGGTACGCGTGCGTCCTGTGAGCCGACCGCCTGCGTGTGCCCCGTACCGTATATGGGTTCGCTGAGGAAACGGCAGCGCCGGTAGGCTCTGACGACGGGCGTAGCCGCTCGCAAGCCCTCCCGTACCGATACAAACGAAGGACGATCGTGCTCATTGCCGGGTTCCCCGCCGGGGCCTGGGGGACGAACTGTTATCTCGTCGCCCCCGCCGCCGGTGAGGAGTGCGTGATCATCGACCCGGGCCACCAGGCGGCCCCCGGAGTCGAGGAAGCGATCAGGAAGCATCGGCTCAAGCCCGTCGCCGTCGTCCTCACCCACGGCCACATCGACCACGTGGCCTCGGTCGTCCCGGTGTGCGGCGCGCACGACGTGCCCGCCTGGATCCACCCCGAGGACCGGTACATGATGAGCGACCCCGAGAAGGCGCTCGGCCGGTCCATCGGAATGCCGCTCATGGGCGAGCTGACGGTGGGGGAGCCGGACGACGTCCGGGAGCTGACCGACGGCGTGAAACTGGATCTGGCCGGTCTGGAGTTCTCCGTCGCGCACGCGCCGGGCCATACGAAGGGGTCGGTGACCTTCCGGATGCCCGAGGCGGCGGACGTCCCGTCCGTCTTCTTCTCGGGCGATCTGCTCTTCGCCGGCTCCATCGGACGCACCGACCTGCCCGGCGGTGACATGGCCGAGATGCTCGACTCGCTGGCCCGCGTGTGCCTGCCGCTCGACGACTCGACCGTGGTGCTGTCCGGCCACGGCCCCCAGACGACCATCGGCCAGGAGCGCGCCACCAACCCGTACCTGCGGCAGGTGGCCGCCGGCCAGGGAGCCGCAGAGGCTCCCCGACGAGGAATGTGACGAGAGACTTCCCGTGAGCACCTTTCAGGCCCCCAAGGGCACGTACGACCTTCTTCCGCCCGACTCCGCCAAGTACCTCGCCGTCCGCGAGGCGATCGCCGCGCCGCTGCGCAACTCCGGCTACGGCTACATCGAGACGCCCGGCTTCGAGAGCGTCGAACTGTTCGCGCGCGGTGTGGGGGAGTCCACCGACATCGTGACGAAGGAGATGTACGCCTTCGAGACCAAGGGCGGCACCAAGCTGGCGCTGCGCCCCGAAGGCACCGCCTCCGTGCTGCGTGCGGCCCTGGAGGCCAACCTGCACAAGTCGGGCAACCTCCCGGTCAAGCTCTGGTACTCGGGCTCGTACTACCGCTACGAGCGCCCCCAGAAGGGCCGTTACCGTCACTTCTCCCAGGTCGGCGCCGAGGCGATCGGCGCCGAGGACCCGGCGCTGGACGCCGAGCTGATCATCCTGGCCGACCAGGCGTACCGCTCCCTGGGCCTGAGCAACTTCCGGATCCTGCTCAACAGCCTGGGCGACAAGGAGTGCCGTCCGGTCTACCGGGCCGCGCTGCAGGACTTCCTGCGGGGCCTGGACATCGACGAGGACACGCGCCGCCGCGCCGAGATCAACCCGCTGCGCGTGCTGGACGACAAGCGCGAGTCGGTCCAGAAGCAGCTCGGGGACGCCCCGCTGCTGCGCGACTACCTCTGTGACGCCTGCAAGGCGTACCACGAGGAGGTCCGCGAGCTGATCACGGCGGCGGGCGTGGCCTTCGAGGACGACCCCAAGCTGGTGCGCGGCCTGGACTACTACACGCGGACGACCTTCGAGTTCGTCCACGACGGTCTGGGCTCCCAGTCCGCGGTGGGCGGCGGCGGCCGCTACGACGGACTGTCGGAGATGATCGGCGGCCCCGCGCTGCCGTCCGTCGGCTGGGCCCTCGGTGTCGACCGCACCGTCCTGGCCCTGGAGGCGGAGGGCGTGGAGCTCGAACTCCCGGCGTCCACCAGCGTGTTCGCGGTCCCGCTCGGCGAAGAGGCCCGCCGCATCCTGTTCGCCAAGGTCACCGAACTGCGCAAGGTCGGCATCGCGGCGGACTTCTCCTACGGCGGCAAGGGCCTGAAGGCGGCGATGAAGGCGGCCAACCGCTCGGGCGCCCGCTTCGCCCTGGTGCTGGGCGAGCGCGACATCGCTGAGGGCGTCGTCCAGCTCAAGGACATGGAGTCCGGTGAGCAGAGGGCGGTCGGCGTCAACGAGGTCGTGGCGGAACTGGAGTCGCGGCTCGGCTAGCACCGGTCGGCAGCACGCGCGCGTGGGCGCCGGATACCCGCCAGAGGGGTCCGGCGTCCTCGTCGTGTCCGGCCGTTGTCCGAAACCGAACACACGCCCGCTGCCTCAGTCCGTCCTTATGTGGAGCGAACGGTGCGCGCACGCGCGCGTGCGGCACAATGTCCCCTGCCCGAAGATGGTCCCAAGCCTCAAGTGACGGAATCGGCGTGATGAGCAAGACGACAGTCAAAGACGTCTCCACCGACCCCGAGCCCGAGCGCGCCGCATCGGCCGTACCGGGGACGGTGGGCGGCAGCCGGGCGTTCGCCCTGCTCCTGGTGATCACCGGCGCGGCCGGTCTGCTCGCCGCGTGGGTCATCACGATCGACAAGTTCAAGCTGCTCGAGGCCAAGGTCGAGGGCAAGACCTTCACCCCCGGGTGCAGCCTGAACCCCGTCGTCTCCTGCGGCAGCGTCATGGAGAGCGACCAGGCCTCGGCCTTCGGCTTCCCCAACCCGATGCTCGGCCTCGTCGCCTACGGCATCGTCATCTGCGTCGGCATGAGCCTGCTCGCCCGCGCCCGCTTCCCGCGCTGGTACTGGCTCACCTTCAACGCGGGCACGCTCTTCGGCGTCTCGTTCTGCGCCTGGCTGATGTTCCAGTCCCTGTACCGGATCAACGCGCTGTGCCTGTGGTGCTGCCTGGCCTGGGTCACGACGATCATCATGTTCTGGTACGTGACCTCGTTCAACGTGCGCAACGGCCTCCTGCCCGCGCCGAGCTGGCTCAAGAGCTTCTTCGGCGAGTTCACCTGGGTCATGCCGGTGCTGCACATCGGCATCATCGGCATGCTGATCCTGACCCGCTGGTGGGAGTTCTGGACCAGCTGACCTTCGCACCCCGGGCCGCCGACGGCCCGGGCCGCACTGTCAGTCCCGTCCTTTAGGGTTTCAGCGTGGAGCCCGACCTGTTCACCGCCGCAGCAGAAGAACGCCAGGAGAAGGACCCCGCCGGCAGCCCGCTGGCGGTCCGGATGCGCCCGCGCACCCTCGACGAGGTCGTGGGCCAGCAGCACCTGCTCAAGCCGGGCTCACCCCTGCGTCGCCTCGTCGGTGAGGGCGCCAAGGGCCCGGCCGGTCCCTCCTCGGTGATCCTCTGGGGCCCGCCCGGCACCGGCAAGACGACCCTGGCCTACGTCGTCTCCAAGGCCACCAACAAGCGCTTCGTCGAGCTGTCCGCGATCACCGCCGGTGTGAAGGAGGTCCGCGCGGTCATCGACGGCGCCCGCCGCGCCACCGGCGGCTTCGGCCAGGAGACCGTCCTCTTCCTCGACGAGATCCACCGGTTCAGCAAGGCCCAGCAGGACTCCCTCCTCCCGGCCGTCGAGAACCGCTGGGTGACACTGATCGCGGCGACGACCGAGAACCCCTACTTCTCGGTGATCTCCCCGCTGCTGTCCCGCTCGCTGCTGCTGACCCTCGAACCCCTCACGGACGACGACCTGCGCGGCCTCGTCCGCCGCGCCCTCGCCGACGAGCGCGGACTCAAGGGCGCCGTCACCCTCCCCGAGGACACCGAGGCCCACCTGCTGCGCATCGCCGGCGGCGACGCCCGCCGCGCCCTGACCGCACTGGAGGCCGCCGCCGGCGCCGCGCTCGACAAGGGCGAGACGGAGATCGCCCTGTCGACGCTGGAGGAGACGGTCGACCGGGCCGCCGTGAAGTACGACCGCGACGGCGACCAGCACTACGACGTCGCCAGCGCCCTCATCAAATCCATCCGCGGCTCCGACGTCGACGCCGCCCTGCACTACCTGGCCCGCATGATCGAGGCCGGCGAGGACCCCCGTTTCATCGCCCGCCGCCTGATGATCTCCGCCAGCGAGGACATCGGCCTCGCCGACCCCCAGGCCCTGCCCATAGCGGTCGCCGCCGCCCAGGCCGTCGCCATGATCGGCTTCCCCGAGGCCGCCCTCACCCTCAGCCACGCCACCATCGCCCTCGCGCTGGCACCGAAGTCGAACTCCGCGACGACCGCCATCGGCGCCGCCCTGGACGACGTACGCAAGGGACTGGCCGGGCCCGTGCCGCCGCATCTGCGGGACGGGCACTACAAGGGCGCGGCCAAACTCGGGCACGCGCAGGGGTACGTGTATCCGCACGACCTGCCCGAGGGGATCGCCGCGCAGCAGTACGCGCCGGACGCCATCAAGGAGCGCGAGTACTACACGCCCTCCCGGCACGGCGCCGAGTCCCGGTACGCGGACGCCGTGGAGTGGACCCGCAAACACCTCGGTCGCAAGCGGTCCTGAGCACCCTGTAGACTCGATCGAAGTGCTGAGTCCCGTGTCCGGCCCCTCCGCGAGGAGAACCGGCACCACCAGAGCGGGGCATCCAGCCGGAGGCCTGGTTCGCCAGGATCTCCAGGAGCGTCGCGCACCGTCGAACGGTGTCGCGGGCAGCCCACCACCACCCGCAGTTCCGGGACCGGTCGGTGGGCCACTCGCGTGCTGCACGTATGTGCCCAGACCAGGGGAGCGGCTGCCCACCAGGTTCCCTGCGGACCCGGCGGGATTCCCCGGCTGCGGATGCGACCTCCCCTAACCCTGGTGAAGCCGTATTCGCATCAGAAACACGAGGTGTTCGGTTCCATGGCGAACCAGTCCCGCCCCAAGGTCAAGAAGTCGCGTGCGCTCGGTATCGCGCTGACCCCGAAGGCCGTCAAGTACTTCGAGGCCCGCCCCTACCCGCCGGGTGAGCACGGCCGTGGCCGCAAGCAGAACTCGGACTACAAGGTCCGTCTGCTGGAGAAGCAGCGTCTGCGCGCGCAGTACGACGTGTCCGAGCGCCAGCTCGTCCGCGCCTACGAGCGTGCCTCCAAGGTTCAGGGCAAGACCGGTGAGGCCCTGATCATCGAGCTCGAGCGTCGTCTCGACGCCCTGGTCCTGCGTTCGGGCATCGCCCGCACCATCTACCAGGCCCGTCAGATGGTCGTCCACGGCCACATCGAGGTCAACGGCCAGAAGGTCGACAAGCCGTCGTTCCGTGTCCGTCCCGACGACGTCGTGATGGTCCGCGAGCGCAGCCGCGAGAAGACCCTCTTCTCGATCGCCCGCGAGGGCGGCTTCGCCCCCGACGGTGAGACCCCGCGCTACCTCCAGGTGAACCTCAAGGCCCTGGCGTTCCGCCTGGACCGCGAGCCGAACCGCAAGGAGATCCCGGTGATCTGCGACGAGCAGCTCGTCGTCGAGTACTACGCCCGCTGATCCCTCGGCGGTCGTAGGACCTCTGCGCCCGAACCCGTCGTCCCCTCGCCCTTTGGGCGGGCGGGGCGGCGGGTTCACGCATGTCCGGGGGCGCGGCGGCAGCCCGGCTGCCCGCACCGGCAAATCCGGTTCGGAGCGCCGCCCCCGGCGCGATAGGCTCGGTGCACGACTTTTTCGACGTAGACCGATACAGAGGCACGTTTCAGGGAGCGGGTGCGCAGTGTCCGGTGGAGAGGTGGCCGGCATCCTGGTGGCCGTGTTCTGGGCGATCCTGGTCTCCTTCCTCGCCGTGGCGCTGGCGAGGCTGGCCCAGACGCTCAGGGCGACCACCAAGTTGGTCGCGGAGGTGACCGACCAGGCCGTCCCGCTGCTGGCCGACGCCGCCACGGCGGTGCGCTCGGCGCAGACCCAGATCGACCGGGTCGACGCGATCGCCTCCGACGTCCAGGAGGTCACGTCGAACGCCTCCGCGTTGTCCACCACGGTCGCCTCCACCTTCGGCGGCCCCCTGGTGAAGGTCGCGGCCTTCGGCTACGGCGTCCGCCGGGCCCTCGGCGGCCGCAAGGACGACGTGCCCGCCAAGGCACGGCGTACCGTCATCGTGGGCCGGACCGTCCCGGCCTCGCGGTGGGGCAAGCGGAATCCCCGTGGAAAGAGGGACTGAGACCTAGCGATGTTCCGCCGTACGTTCTGGTTCACCACGGGCGTCGCCGCCGGTGTCTGGGCCACCACCAAGGTCAACCGCAAGCTGAAGCAGCTGACCCCCGAGAGCCTCGCGGCGACCGCCGCCAACAAGGCGCTCGAGACGGGAGCACGTCTCAAGGACCGCGCGGTGGGCTTCGCGCTCGACGTCCGCGACAACATGGCCCAGCGGGAGGCCGAGCTGGGGGAGGCACTGGGGATCCACGCGGACCCCGAACTCCCCACACCCCGGCGGTACGCCGCCATCGAGAACCGCACCAACCCGAAGTACATCGAGACGACGTACTCGAACAACCGGAATGAGGACCACTGATGGAGTCGGCTGAGATCCGCCGCCGCTGGCTGAGCTTCTTCGAGGAGCGCGGGCACACCGTCGTCCCTTCGGCGTCGCTCATCGCGGACGACCCGACTCTGCTCCTGGTCCCCGCCGGCATGGTGCCCTTCAAGCCCTACTTCCTGGGTGAGGTCAAGCCGCCCTTCGCCCGCGCCACCAGCGTGCAGAAGTGCGTGCGCACGCCCGACATCGAAGAGGTCGGCAAGACCACCCGCCACGGCACGTTCTTCCAGATGTGCGGCAACTTCTCCTTCGGCGACTACTTCAAGGAAGGCGCCATCAAGTACGCCTGGGAGCTGCTCACCAGCCCCCAGGACAAGGGCGGTTACGGCCTGGAGCCGGAGAAGCTCTGGATCACCGTCTACAAGGACGACGACGAGGCCGAGCGCATCTGGCACGAGGTCGTCGGCGTGCCCAAGGAGCGCATCCAGCGCCTCGGCATGAAGGACAACTACTGGTCCATGGGCGTCCCCGGCCCCTGCGGCCCCTGTTCCGAGATCAACTACGACCGCGGCCCCGAGTTCGGCGTCGAGGGCGGCCCCGCCGTCAACGACGAGCGGTACGTGGAGATCTGGAACCTCGTCTTCATGCAGTACGAGCGCGGCGAGGGCATCGGCAAGGACAACTTCGAGATCCTCGGCGAGCTGCCGAGCAAGAACATCGACACGGGCCTCGGCCTGGAGCGCCTCGCCATGATTCTGCAGGGCGTGCAGAACATGTACGAGATCGACACCTCCATGGCCGTCATCAAGAAGGCCACCGAGCTGACCGGCGTGGCCTACGGCGACGCCCACGACTCGGACGTCTCCCTGCGCGTGGTCACCGACCACATGCGTACGTCCGTCATGCTCATCGGCGACGGCGTCACCCCCGGCAACGAGGGCCGCGGCTACGTCCTGCGCCGCATCATGCGCCGCGCCATCCGCAACATGCGTCTCCTCGGCGCCACCGGTCCGGTCGTCAAGGACCTCATCGACACCGTCATCGAGATGATGGGCCAGCAGTACCCCGAGCTGGTCACCGACCGCGAGCGCATCGAGAACGTCGCCCTCGCCGAGGAGGCCCGCTTCCTCAAGACCCTCAACGCCGGCACGAACGTCCTGGACGGCGCCGTCAGCGAGACCAAGGCCGCCGGCTCCACCGTGCTGCCCGGAGACAAGGCCTTCCTGCTCCACGACACCTGGGGCTTCCCGATCGACCTCACCCTCGAGATGGCCGCCGAGCAGGGCCTGAGCGTGGACGAGGAGGGCTTCCGCCGCCTGATGAAGGAGCAGCGGGAGCGCGCCAAGGCCGATGCCCAGGCCAAGAAGACCGGCCACGTCGGCGCCGGCGCCTACCGCGAGATCGCCGACAAGGCCGGCGAGACCGACTTCATCGGCTACACGGACACCGAGGGCGAGTCCACGATCGTCGGCATCCTCGTCGACGGCGTGTCCTCGCCGGCCGCCACCGAGGGCGACGAGGTCGAGATCGTCCTCGACCGCACCCCGTTCTACGCCGAGGGCGGCGGTCAGATCGGCGACACCGGCCGGATCAAGGTCGCCTCCGGCGCCGTCGTCGAGGTCCGCGACTGCCAGAAGCCGGTCCCGGGCGTCTACGTCCACAAGGGCGTCGTCCAGGTCGGCGAGGTGACCGTCGGCGACCTCGTCCACGCTTCGATCGACGACCGCCGCCGCAAGGCCATCGCCCGCGCCCACTCGGCCACGCACCTCACGCACCAGGCCCTGCGCGACGCCCTCGGCCCCACGGCCGCCCAGGCCGGTTCCGAGAACCAGCCCGGCCGCTTCCGCTTCGACTTCGGCTCCCCGTCCGCCGTGCCGACGGCCGTGATGACCGACGTCGAGCAGAAGATCAACGAGGTGCTCGCCCGTGACCTCGACGTCCGCGCCGACGTCATGGGCATCGACGAGGCCAAGAAGCAGGGCGCCATCGCCGAGTTCGGCGAGAAGTACGGTGAGCGCGTCCGCGTCGTGACCATCGGCGACTTCTCCAAGGAGCTGTGCGGCGGCACGCACGTCCACAACACCGCCCAGCTGGGTCTGGTGAAGCTGCTCGGCGAGTCGTCGATCGGTTCGGGTGTGCGCCGTATCGAGGCTCTGGTCGGCGTCGACGCCTACAACTTCCTGGCCCGTGAGCACACGGTCGTCGCCCAGCTCCAGGAGCTGATCAAGGGCCGCCCGGAGGAGCTCCCGGAGAAGGTCTCGGCCATGCTCGGCAAGCTGAAGGACGCCGAGAAGGAGATCGAGAAGTTCCGCGCCGAGAAGGTCCTGCAGGCCGCCGCCGGTCTCGCCGAGTCCGCCAAGGACGTCCGCGGCGTTGCTCTTGTGACCGGTCAGGTCCCGGACGGCACGACCGCCGACGACCTGCGCAAGCTCGTCCTCGACGTGCGCGGTCGTATCCAGGGCGGCAGGGCCGCCGTGGTCGCCCTGTTTGCTGTCGCGAACGGCAAGCCGCTGACGGTCATCGCCACCAACGAGGCCGCCCGCGAGCGCGGCCTCAAGGCCGGCGAGCTCGTTCGTACGGCCGCCAAGACCCTCGGCGGCGGCGGTGGCGGCAAGCCCGACGTCGCCCAGGGCGGTGGCCAGAACCCGGCTGCCGTCGGCGAGGCCGTCGACGCCGTCGAGCGTCTCGTGGCGGAAACGGCCAAGTGATGCGCCGCGGTCGTCGCCTCGCGATCGACGTCGGGGACGCCCGCATCGGGGTCGCCTCGTGCGACCCCGACGGGATCCTCGCCACTCCCGTGGAGACGGTCCCCGGCCGGGACGTTCCCGCAGCTCACCGACGGTTGAAGCAACTGGTCGAGGAGTACGAGCCGATCGAGGTCGTGGTCGGTCTCCCTCGCTCCCTCAAGGGGGGCGAGGGCCCGGCCGCGGCCAAGGTCCGCGGGTTCGCCCAGGAGCTGGCCAAGGGCATCGCGCCCGTCCCGGTCCGGCTCGTCGACGAGCGGATGACGACCGTGACGGCCAGTCAGGGACTGCGTGCCTCGGGCGTGAAGTCCAAAAAAGGACGGTCGGTCATCGACCAGGCAGCCGCTGTGATCATCCTCCAGCAGGCCCTGGAATCCGAACGGGTGTCAGGTACAGCACCGGGAGAGGGCGTCGAAGTGGTCATCTGATCGCGATACGGTAACGTTCCGCGCGATGCGGCGGTGTTCGAACAGCTGCCGCACAAAGAGAGGCGGAACGGGAGCCGGGCCCACAAGCCGCGCGACCGCCGCCTCGCGGCTCTAGGGGATCGATGACTGAGTATGGCCGGGGCCCAGGCTCCGAACCGTGGCATCCGGAGGACCCGTTGTACGGGGACGGCGGATGGGAAGGGCAGCAGGCCCAGGGCCATCAGCCTGCCTACGGCGGCCAGCCGCAGCACCACTACCCGCAGCAGCCGCAGCAGCCGGGATACGGCGACTGGGGCAACGGACAGGCGCAGCAGTACGACCCACAGCAGTACCAGCAGCCCTACGACCAGCAGCAGTACCAGCAGCCCTACGACCAGCAGCAGTACGAGCAGTACGCCCACCAGGGCCAGCAGCAGGCGTACCACGAGGGCGGCTGGGACGGCACCGGCACCCATGCGCACGTCCCGTACGCCGCCGACCCCGGCGACCCGTACGGCCAGCAGCCGGCTGCCTACGGTGCCGAGCAGCCCGACTTCTACGGCACCCCGGACGCCTATCCGCCGCCGGAGCCGCCCGCCCGGCGGCGCCCGGACCCGGAACCGCAGCCGGAGGCGGAGCAGCAGCAGCCCGACTGGGACCCGGGCCCCGACCAGGGCGAGCAGGCCTTCTTCGCGGGCGGCGGAGGCGACGACGAGGACGACGACGAGCCGGAGGGCCGCGGCGACCGGCGTGGCCGGGGCGGCAAGGGAAGCAAGGGCGACAAGAGCAAGAAGCGCCGCAACGGATGCGCCTGCCTGGTCGTCGTCCTCGTCTTCGGCGGCGGTATCGGCGGCGTCGGCTACTACGGCTACCAGTTCTACCAGAATCGTTACGGCCCGGCCCCGGACTACGCGGGCGACGGCACCAGCGAGACCGTGAGCATCGAAGTGCCCAAGGGCGCGGGCGGCGTCGACATCGGTCGCCGGCTGAAGGCGGCCGGCGTCGTCAAGAGCGTCGACGCCTTCGTGTCCGCGTTCACGAACAATCCCGAAGGGGACAGGATCCAGGCGGGCGCGTACATCCTGAAGAAGGAGATGTCCGCGGCGAGCGCCGTCGAGATGATGCTGGATCCGAAGAGCCAGGCCAATGTGATGGTCAAGCCCGGCCAGCGCAACATTCAGGTCTACAAGGCGATCGATGCGAAACTCGGCCTTTCCGGGGGCACCACCAGGACTTTCGCAGAAAAGAACTTCAAGAGCCTCGGACTGCCCGGCTGGGCGAACAGCGACAGCGACATCAAGGACCCGCTGGAAGGCTTCCTCTACCCGGGCACCTATGCCGCGGCCAAGGGCATGAAGCCCGCGGCGGTGCTCAAGGAGATGGTGCAGCGGGCCAACGAGGCCTATGGCAAGTACGACCTCGAGGCCAAGGCCAAGGCGCTCGACCTCGAGAGTCCGCTGCAGGTCATCACGGTCGCCAGCCTCGTCCAGGCGGAGGGCAAGACGGACGACGACTTCCGCAAGATGGCGGAGGTCGTCTACAACCGCCT
This sequence comes from Streptomyces aurantiaciflavus, assembly GCF_049808595.1. Lineage (NCBI taxonomy): Bacteria > Bacillati > Actinomycetota > Actinomycetes > Kitasatosporales > Streptomycetaceae > Streptomyces > Streptomyces aurantiaciflavus. The sequence continues at coordinate 54,610 of NZ_JBNCAQ010000019.1, forward strand.
GAAGCCGACGAACACCGAGACCAACCAGTTGCTGCAGTTCGACTCGACGTTCAACTACCTGAAGAACGAGAGCAAGATCAATATCAGCGAGTCCGAGATCAACAGCAACAAGGACCCGTACAACACCTACACGCGGAAGGGTCTTCCGCCGGGACCGATCGGAAACCCGGGTGCCGACGCACTCGCTGCGGCGCTGGACCCCACGAGCGACGGCTGGATCTATTTCGTCGCGACCGACGGTGAGAAAACGACGGAATTCGCAAAGACCTACGAGGAGTTCCAGAAACTCCGGGACAAGTTCAACGAGAGCACCGGTAACTGAGGAAATGAGCGACACAGTCAGCACGGAGCACGTCCACCGTCACCGGGCGGCGGTCCTGGGCAGCCCCATCGCCCACTCCCTGTCCCCGGTGCTGCACCGCGCCGCGTACCAGGCGCTGGAGCTCACGGACTGGACGTACGAGCGCTTCGACGTCGACGAGGCGGCGCTGCCGGGGTTCGTCGAGGGGCTCGGCGCCGAGTGGGCGGGGCTCTCGCTGACCATGCCGCTCAAGCGCGCCGTCATCCCGCTGCTCGACGAGATCAGTGAGACGGCGGCCTCCGTCGAGGCGGTCAACACCCTGGTGTTCACCGAGGACGGCCGCCGCGTCGGCGACAACACCGACATCCCCGGCATGGTGGCCGCCCTGCGCGAGCACGGCGTCGAGGAGGTCGACTCGGCCGCGATCCTCGGCGCCGGCGCCACCGCCTCCTCCGCGCTGGCCGCCCTGGCCCGGGTCTGCGCCGGCGAGGTCGTCGTCTACGTACGCAGCCAGGCTCGCGCGGACGAGATGCGCGGATGGGGCGAGCGCCTCGACCTCGAGGTCCGTACGGCGGACTGGGCGGACGCGGCCGAGGCGCTGCGCCACCCGCTGGTCGTCGCGACCACCCCCGCCGGGGCGACGGACGCCCTCGCCGCCTCGGTGCCGGAGCGGCCCGCCACCCTCTTCGACGTGCTGTACGAGCCCTGGCCGACCGAGCTGGCCGCTCGCTGGTCCATGTTCGGCGGCGCCGTCGTCAGCGGGCTCGACCTGCTGGTGCACCAGGCGGTGCTCCAGGTGGAGCAGATGACCGGCCGTGCCCCGGCTCCCGTGGACGCCATGCGAAAAGCGGGCGAACACGCGCTCGCCTCCCGCTAGGATCCGCTGAGATCCGCAGGGGGCGGAGCACAGTGTGGGGGGAGTCAGGTACATGTCCAACGCGTCCGTCGAGGTGCCGCTGGCGTCCGGCAAGAGCGAGATCTTCGAGGTCGTCCTGCGGTTCATGCCCGACTGGGTGCAGATCGCGGTGCTCTCGCTGATCGTGCTCGCCGTCGTCACCTCGTGGATCCTGAAGCTCAAGCGCAAGATCGAACACCGGCGGGCCGTGCGGGCCGGCGCACCCGTGCACGCGGCGGCGCAGTACGGGCAGGGGCGCGGCGCGGACTACCTGGGCGCCTACGCGCCGCAGCGGAACCAGCAGGCTCAGCAGACGGCCGCGGCGACCCAGCCCAGCGGCGCCGACTTCCTGGGCGCGTACGCCCCGCAGAACCAGCAGCCTCAGACGCAGCAGACGGCCGCGGCGACCCAGCCCAGCGGCGCCGACTTCCTGGGCGCCTACGCCCCGCAGCAGAGGCGGGACGACACGCGGTGAGCCCGGCGCCGGTCCTGCTGCCGTCCGCCTGATGGACCGGCGGCCGGTTCCGGCCCCCGGACGTGGGAGGATCGTAGGTGGCGGACCTGGGTCGCGCACCCGGTCACGTCGTTGCCGTACGCGAGGACGCGCGTACGCAGGGCAGTACCAGGCGCGAGCACTGAGGAGCACCGTTGAGCAGGTTGCGCTGGCTGACCGCGGGGGAGTCCCACGGTCCCGCACTCGTGGCGACGCTGGAGGGCCTTCCCGCCGGCGTGCCGATCACCACGGAGATGGTGGCGGACCATCTGGCGAGGCGCCGGCTCGGCTATGGGCGCGGTGCGCGGATGAAGTTCGAGCGGGACGAGGTCACCTTCATCGGCGGCGTCCGGCACGGTCTCACCCTGGGTTCCCCGGTCGCGATCATGGTGGGCAACACCGAGTGGCCGAAGTGGGAGCAGGTCATGGCGGCCGACCCGGTCGACCCCGAGATCCTGGCGGGCCTCGCGCGCAACGCGCCGCTGACCCGCCCGCGTCCCGGCCACGCCGACCTCGCCGGCATGCAGAAGTACGGCTTCGACGAGGCCCGTCCGATTCTGGAGCGCGCCTCGGCCCGCGAGACCGCGGCCCGTGTCGCGCTCGGCGCGGTGGCCCGGTCGTACCTGAAGGAGACGGCCGGCGTCGAGATCGTCTCGCACGTGGTCGAGCTGTGCTCCGTGAAGGCGCCGCAGGGCGTGTACCCGACGCCGGCCGACGTCGAGAAGCTGGACGCCGACCCGCTGCGCTGCCTGGACGCGGACGCCTCCAAGGCGATGGTCGCGGAGGTCGACCAGGCCCACAAGGACGGCGACACCCTCGGAGGCGTGGTCGAGATCCTGGCCTACGGCGTCCCCGTCGGCCTGGGCTCGCACGTGCACTGGGACCGCAAGCTGGACGCCCGCCTCGCGGGTGCCCTCATGGGCATCCAGGCGATCAAGGGCGTCGAGCTCGGCGACGGGTTCGAGTTGGCGCGGGTGCCCGGGTCCAAGGCGCACGACGAGATCGTGAAGACCGACGAGGGCATCCGGCGTACCTCCGGCCGCTCGGGCGGTACCGAGGGCGGTCTGTCCACCGGTGAGCTGCTGCGGGTGCGGGCGGCGATGAAGCCGATCGCGACCGTGCCGCGGGCGCTGCAGACCGTGGACGTGACCACCGGCGAGGCGACCCAGGCCCACCACCAGCGCTCCGACGTGTCCGCGGTGCCGGCGGCCGGCATCGTCGCCGAGGCCATGGTGGCCCTCGTCCTGGCGGACGCGGTGGCGGAGAAGTTCGGCGGCGACTCGGTGACGGAAACGCGCCGCAACGTTCAGTCGTACCTCGACAACCTGGCGATCCGATGAGCCCGGTGCCCGTGGTCGTCCTGGTCGGCCCGATGGGTGTGGGCAAGTCCACCGTCGGGCAGCTGCTGGCCGAGCGGCTCGGGGTGGGGTACCGGGACACCGACGACGACATCGTCGCCGAGCAGGGCCGTACCATCGCCGACATCTTCGTCGAGGAGGGCGAGCCCGCCTTCCGCGCGATCGAGAAGCGGACCGTGCACACCGCGCTCGCCGAGCACGACGGCGTCCTGGCGCTGGGCGGCGGCTCGATCCTGGACGCGGACACACGGGCGCTGCTCGCCGGGCAGCGGGTCGTCTACCTCTCGATGGACGTGGAGGAGGCGGTCAAGCGCACCGGCCTGAACGCGGCCCGTCCGCTGCTCGCCATCAACCCGCGCAAGCAGTGGCGCGAGCTGATGGAAGCCAGGCGGCACCTGTACGAGGAGGTGGCCACGGCCGTCGTGCCGACCGACGGCCGTACGCCCGAAGAGGTCACCCAAGCCGCCCTGGACGCCTTGGAGTTGAAGACTGCATTCCCCGGGGGCCCATCCCCGGACCCCCGGCCGGAGGACGGTATGGCCAGCCAGGTGACAAGGATTCAGGTCGGTGGCAGCGCGGGCTCGGAGCCGTACGAGGTGCTGGTCGGCCGTCAGCTCCTCGGCGAGCTCGGCGGGCTGATCGGCGATCGCGCCAAGCGAGTCGCCGTCGTCCACCCCGAAGCACTCGCCGAGACCGGTGAGGCGCTGCGCGCCGACCTGGCCGATCAGGGCTACGAGGCCATCGCCATCCAGGTGCCGAACGCGGAGGAGGCCAAGACCGCGGAGGTCGCCGCCTACTGCTGGAAGGCGCTGGGCCAGTCCGGGTTCACGCGCACGGACGTCGTGGTGGGCGTGGGCGGCGGCGCCACCACGGACCTGGCCGGGTTCGTGGCCGCGACCTGGCTGCGCGGGGTGCGCTGGATCGCCGTTCCGACCACCGTCCTGGCGATGGTGGACGCGGCGGTCGGCGGGAAGACGGGCATCAACACCGCCGAGGGCAAGAACCTCGTCGGTGCCTTCCACCCGCCGGCCGGTGTGCTGTGCGACCTGGCCGCGCTGGACTCCCTCCCGGTCAACGACTACGTCTCCGGGCTGGCGGAGATCATCAAGGCCGGCTTCATCGCCGATCCGGTGATCCTCGACCTCATCGAGGCCGATCCCGAGGCCGCCCGTACACCGGCCGGCCCGCACACCGCCGAGTTGATCGAGCGTTCCATCCGGGTCAAGGCGGACGTGGTCTCCTCGGACCTGAAGGAGTCGGGCCTGCGGGAGATCCTCAACTACGGTCACACTCTGGCCCACGCGATCGAGAAGAACGAGCGCTACAAGTGGCGTCACGGCGCGGCGGTCTCGGTCGGCATGCACTTCGCCGCCGAACTCGGTCGCCTGGCGGGCCGGTTGGACGATGCCACTGCCGACCGGCACCGCACGATCCTGGAGGCGGTGGGTCTGCCGTTGCACTACCGCCACGACCAGTGGCCCAGGCTGCTGGAGACGATGAAGGTCGACAAGAAGTCCCGCGGCGACCTCCTGCGCTTCATCGTCCTGGACGGCCTGGCCAAGCCCACCGTCCTGGAGGGCCCCGACCCGGCGGTCCTGCTCGCCGCGTACGGCGAAGTGGGCGAGTAGGTCCGCAGGGTTCCCTTCCGCCCGATTCGCTTTCCACACCGGGCACTTCGGACCGCCCCCGGTCGTTCACCAAACGACAGCCGGGGGCGGTACCGTTCAGTAGCGGGCGAGAGCCCGCAGGCCTGAAAGGCTGAGCACGGTCGGGCTCTCGACACCACCACGCGGTGGCAGCCGCACATGAGGCAGCGCGGCGCCCCGGAGGTGAACCGAACCCACAAACGAGACGGAGTGGCACCGGATGCAGCACGCAGTGGGATCTCCGCTGCCGCCGCCCCACCAGCCGGGGCACGGACCGGCCGCCGGCTGGTCACCGGCCGCACAACACCCCGGTCCGCACCAGCCGGGCGGCAACCCCCCGCAGACCGCCCCCGTGCCCGCCCCGCACCCGGCACCGGGCTTCACCGGTGCGCCACCCACGGGCCCGGTCCCGCCCGTGCCGCACCCCCAGCCTCCGCGGCACGCGCCCGTCCCGCCCGCCCCCGACGCCACCGGACACGTCCAGCTGCCGCCCGGCGGACCCGTCCCCATGCCCACCGCGCCCCCCGCCGCGGCCGCCCCCGACCCGACGACCACGACCCTCGCGGTGCTGCTCATCGGCCCCGCGGGCGCCGGCAAGACCAGCGTCGCCAAGTTCTGGGCCGACCACCGTCGGGTCCCCACGGCCCACATCAGCCTCGACGACGTGCGTGAATGGGTCCGCTCCGGCTTCGCCGACCCCCAGTCCGGCTGGAACGACAACTCCGAGGCCCAATACCGCCTGGCCCGCCGCACCTGCGGCTTCGCCGCACGCAACTTCCTGGCCAACGGCATCTCCTGCATCCTCGACGACGCGATCTTCCCCGACCGCCCGGTCGTCGGCCTGGGCGGCTGGAAACGCCATGTGGGTCCCGGCCTCCTGCCGGTGGTCCTCCTCCCCGGCCTCGAAGTCGTCCTGGAGCGCAACGCCGAACGCTCCGGCAACCGCCGCCTCACCGACGAGGAGGTCGCCCGCATCCACGGCCGCATGGCCGGCTGGTACGGCTCCGGCCTCCCGATCATCGACAACTCCCAGCTGGACGTCCCGACGACGGCCAGGGTGCTGGACGACGTCCTGGCCAGGGCGATCGCGAGTCCGCCGAGCTGGTAGCCGCGGGAAGCGGCGTCACTCGGGGGCGCGGGGCGGCGCAGGTGCGCGGCTGCGCCGGGTGGCCGCGCCCGGCATCCCACCGGCCCGCGGCCCGGCAGACCCCCGCCCCTCCCCACTCGGCGGCTCCCAACCGGCACAATCCGGCCACCGCTCCTACGCTCGACTCATGTCAGAGGTGTACGCAACCCGCCGCACACGGCTGAGGGACCGCTGCAACGCGTCCGGCAACGCGGCAGCGCTCATCTCTCGCCCCGCCAATGTCAGGTACCTCGCGGGTGCCGCCCCGCGCGGCGCCGTCCTGCTGCTGGGCAGGCACGAGGACCTCCTCGTCTGCCCCGGCCCCCTCGACGACCGCCCCACCGAGGGCCGGCCCGACGAGAAGCTCACACTGCACACCCTGCCCCGCCCGGGAGGCGACCCCGCCGTGGCCGCCGCAGGCATCCTCGCGGGCCAGGGCACCGACTCCCTCGCGGTCGAGGAACACCACCTCACGGTGGCCCGGCACCGCGCCCTCCGCTCGGTCGCCCCGCGACTGCGCCTGGCCGACCTCGGCGGCGCCGTCGAACAGCTCCGGGTGGTCAAGGACGAGGAGGAGATCTCCTGCCTGCGCATCGGAGCCGAGATCGCCGACCAGGCACTGGGCGAGCTGCTGGAGTCCATCCTCGTCGGCCGCACCGAACGCCACCTCGCCCTCGAACTGGACCGCCGCCTCGTCGACCACGGCGCCGACGGCCCCGCCTTCCCCACCTCCGTCGGCACCGGCCCGAACTCCGGCCGGCGCTGCCACCGGCCCACCGACCGGCGGGTCGAGGAGGGCGACTTCCTCTCCGTCTGCCTGGGCGCGAACTACAGCGGCTACCGCTGCGAGATCGGCCGCACCTTCGTCATCGGCACGTCCCCGGCGGACTGGCAGATCGAGCTGTACGACGTCGTCTTCGCCGCCCAGCGCGCCGGACGCGAGAGCCTGGCACCCGGCGCCGCCTACCGTGACGTGGACCGCACCGCACGCCAGGTACTGGACTCCGCCGGCTACGGAGAGAGCCTGCCGCCCCTCACCGGGCACGGTGTCGGACTCGAAATCGACGAGGACCCTCAGTTGGCCCCCGCGGCCATGGGTAAACTGGACGCTTGCGTGCCGGTCACCGTCGAACCGGGGGTCCACCTCCCGGGCCGGGGCGGTGTCCGGATCGATGACACGCTCGTCGTACGCCCCGAGGCGGACGGCGGACCCGAGCTACTCACCATCACGACCAAGGAGCTGCTCGCGCTGTAGGAGTGCGTGCCCCCGGGGTCGTCCACGTCAGTCCAGGAGATTCCGCAACCGTGGCTTCCACGAACGACCTCAAGAACGGCATGGTGCTCAAGCTCGAAGGCGGCCAGCTCTGGTCCGTCGTCGAGTTCCAGCACGTCAAGCCCGGCAAGGGCCCGGCCTTCGTGCGCACCAAGCTCAAGAACGTGCTCTCCGGCAAGGTCGTCGACAAGACCTTCAACGCCGGCGTCAAGGTCGAGACGGCCACTGTCGACAAGCGCGACATGCAGTTCTCGTACATGGACGGCGAGTACTTCGTCTTCATGGACATGGAGACCTACGACCAGCTGCACATCGACCGGAAGGCCGTCGGCGACGCCGCCAACTTCCTCGTCGAGGGCTTCACCGCCACCGTCGCGCAGCACGAGGGCGAGGTGCTCTTCGTCGAGCTTCCGGCCGCCGTCGAGCTGACCATCGCCGAGACCGAGCCGGGCGTCCAGGGCGACCGCTCCACCGGTGGCACCAAGCCCGCCACCCTGGAGACCGGTCACCAGATCCAGGTCCCGCTCTTCATCACCACCGGCGAGAAGATCAAGGTCGACACCCGCACGAGCGACTACCTCGGCCGGGTGAACAGCTAACCGTGGCCGCCCGCAACACGGCCCGCAAGCGCGCCTTCCAGATCCTCTTCGAGGGCGACCAGCGCGGCACCGACGTCCTGACGGTCCTCGCGGACTGGATCCGGCTCTCCCGGGCCGACACCCGGCAGCCGCCGGTGAGCGAGTACACGATGCAGCTGGTCGAGGGGTACGCGCAGCACGCCAAGCGCATCGACGAGCTGATCGCGCAGTACTCGGTCGGCTGGACGCTGGACCGGATGCCGGTCGTCGACCGCAACATCCTGCGGCTCGGCGCCCACGAGCTGATCTGGGTCGACGAGACGCCGGACGCGGTCGTCCTCGACGAGATGGTGCAGCTGGCGAAGGAGTTCTCCACGGACGAGTCCCCCTCGTTCGTCAACGGCCTCCTCGGCCGGCTCAAGGAGCTCAAGCCCTCGCTGCGCCGGGACGAGGCGTAAACGGTACGAGCCGAACGCCGGAGGGCCCGCAGCATCCCCGCTGCGGGCCCTCCGGCATTCCCCCGTCCCTCGTGCACCACAGGCCCGTGGAACGCCGTCGGGGGGGGGGGGGGCGCGCCGCATGGCGCCCCCCCGCCGCCCCGGGAGGAGGGGGGTGGCCGGAACCGTCAAGTTCCGGCCACCCCGGCGGCACGTTTCTTCTGAGACGCTACGGTCTTCTGAGACGCTGCGGTGCTCAGTTCTCCTCGTGGGAGACGGCACGACGCGCGTCCGCGTCCAGGACACCCCAGCTGATCAGCTGCTCGGTGAGGACCGAGGGCGACTGGTCGTAGATGACGGCGAGCGTGCGCAGGTCGTCCTGGCGGATCGAGAGCACCTTGCCGTTGTAGTCACCGCGCTGCGACTGGATGGTCGCCGCGTACCGCTGCAGGGGACCGGCCTTCTCGACCGGCACGTGAGCCAGCCGCTCCAGGTCCAGCACCAGCTTCGGCGGGGGCTCGGCGGCGCCGCCCGGGGTGGTGCCCGGCAGGAGCTCCTGCACCGGAACGCCGTAGAAATCGGCCAGCTCCGCGAGGCGCTGCACGGTCACGGCACGGTCGCCGCGCTCGTACGAACCGACCACGACCGCCTTCCAGCGTCCCTGGGACTTCTCCTCGACACCGTGGAGGGAAAGGCCCTGCTGGGTGCGGATCGCCCGGAGCTTGGCCCCGAGCTGTTTGGCGTATTCGCTGGACATATAGCTCCCCGGCACTGGGTCGACGCGACTGGCTCTGGTCCATGCCGCGCGGTTGGTAACTCACTGTGAGGTTACGCAGCGTGATTCTTCTGCGTCAAGCCGAATGGTCCACACCGACTCTTCCGTGGTATCGATGGCCGATTACGCCAAGGGGGTGATCAGGGGTGTCGCTCCGGGCTGCTACCGTGGATGGCGCAATTCCGACGTCCTTTAAGGTCCGTCCCGTGAGGCGGAGAAGGAGGTCCGTTTCGTATGGACACGCAAGCGTCAGACGCGAGGCCCGTCCTCGAAGGCCCTGACATCGCGCGGGTGCTCACCCGCATCGCCCACGAGATCGTCGAACGCGCCAAGGGCGCCGACGACGTGGTGCTCCTCGGCATTCCGACCCGCGGCGTCTTCCTCGGCCGGCGGCTCGCCGCCAAGCTCGAGCAGATCACCGACCGCAAGATCCCGGTCGGCTCCCTCGACATCACCATGTACCGCGACGACCTGCGCATGCAGCCGCCGCGTGCGCTGGCCCGCACCGAGATCCCCGGTGACGGCATCGACGGCAAGCTGGTCGTCCTCGTCGACGACGTGCTCTTCTCCGGCCGCACCATCCGCGCCGCCCTCGACGCCCTGAACGACATCGGGCGTCCCCGCGCGGTGCAGCTCGCGGTCCTCGTCGACCGGGGCCACCGCGAACTGCCCATCCGCGCCGACTACGTCGGCAAGAACCTCCCCACGTCGCTGCGGGAGACGGTCAAGGTCCAGCTCGCCGAGGAGGACGGTCGCGACACCGTGCTGCTCGGTGCGAAGCAGACCACACCGGGCGCGCAGCACTAGCGATCCGGCGTACGCCCACGCAGGTGCGCCCCCTTGCGCCCGCATGCCCGAAAACTCCCAAATGCCTTACGGAGCCTGACAGATGCAGCGTCATCTCATCTCGGCCGCCGACCTCACCCGCGACGACGCCGTCCACATCCTCGACACCGCCGAGGAGATGGCCCGGGTCGCCGACCGGCCCATCAAGAAACTGCCGACCCTGCGCGGCCGCACGATCGTCAACCTCTTCTTCGAGGACTCCACGCGCACCCGGATCTCCTTCGAGGCCGCCGAGAAGCGCCTGTCCGCGGACGTCATCAACTTCTCCGCCAAGGGTTCCAGCGTCTCCAAGGGCGAGTCCCTGAAGGACACCGCCCAGACGCTGGAGGCCATGGGCGTCGACGCCGTGGTCATCCGGCACGGCGCCTCCGGAGCGCCGTACCGGCTCGCCAACTCGGGCTGGATCGACGCCGCCGTCATCAACGCCGGTGACGGCACCCACCAGCACCCCACCCAGGCCCTGCTGGACGCCTTCACCATGCGCCGCCGGCTCGTCGGCCGGGACGCGGGGATCGGCCAGGACCTGTCCGGCAGGCGCATCACCGTCGTCGGCGACGTCCTGCACAGCCGGGTCGCGCGCTCCAACGTCGACCTGCTGCACACGCTCGGCGCCGAGGTCACCCTCGTCGCCCCGCCCACCCTGGTGCCCGTCGGCATCGAGACCTGGCCCTGCGAGGTCTCGTACGACCTCGACAGCACGCTTCCGAAATCCGACGCGGTGATGATGCTGCGCGTGCAGCGCGAGCGGATGAACGCCGCGTTCTTCCCCACCGAGCGCGAGTACTCGCGCCGCTACGGCCTCGACGGCGACCGGATGGCGCGGATGCCCGAGCACGCCATCGTGATGCACCCCGGGCCGATGGTCCGCGGGATGGAGATCACCGCCGAGGTCGCCGACTCCGACCGCTGCACCGTCGTCGAGCAGGTCGCCAACGGGGTCTCCATCCGTATGGCCGTCCTGTACCTGCTGCTCGGCGGCAACGAACCCGCTGTCGCCCACGCCCGCACCACCGAGGAGAAGTAAGACAGATGAGCAAGATCCTGATCCGTGGTGCGAAGGTGCTCGGCGGCGAGCCGCAGGACGTGCTGATCGACGGGGAGGTCGTCGAGGCGGTCGGCCGTGACCTCTCCGCCGAGGGCGCCGAGGTCGTCGAGGCCGCCGGCAAGGTGCTCCTCCCGGGCCTCGTCGACCTGCACACCCACCTGCGCGAGCCCGGCCGCGAGGACTCCGAGACGGTCCTCACCGGTACGCGCGCGGCGGCGAGCGGCGGCTACACGGCCGTGTTCGCCATGGCCAACACCTTCCCCGTCGCCGACACCGCCGGTGTCGTCGAGCAGGTCTACCGGCTCGGCCGGGAGCACGGCTACTGCGACGTGCAGCCGATCGGCGCCGTCACCGTGGGCCTGGAGGGCCGCAAGCTCGCCGAACTGGGCGCCATGCACGAGTCGGCGGCCGGTGTCACCGTCTTCTCCGACGACGGCAAGTGCGTGGACGACGCCGTGATCATGCGGCGGGCGCTGGAGTACGTGAAGGCCTTCGGCGGGGTCGTCGCCCAGCACGCGCAGGAGCCGCGGCTGACCGAGGGCGCCCAGATGAACGAGGGGGTCGTCTCCGCCGAGCTGGGGCTGGGCGGCTGGCCCGCGGTGGCCGAGGAGTCGATCATCGCCCGGGACGTCCTGCTCGCCGAGCACGTCGGTTCCCGCGTCCACATCTGCCACCTGTCCACCGCCGGCTCCGTGGAGATCGTGCGCTGGGCCAAGTCGCGGGGCATCGACGTCACCGCCGAGGTCACCCCGCACCACCTCCTCCTCACCGACGAGCTGGTGCGCAGCTACAACCCGGTCTACAAGGTCAACCCGCCGCTGCGCACCGAGCGTGACGTGCTGGCGCTGCGCGAGGCGCTCGCCGACGGCACGATCGACATCGTCGCCACCGACCACGCCCCGCACCCGCACGAGGACAAGGACTGCGAGTGGGCCGCCGCCGCCATGGGGATGGTCGGCCTGGAGACCGCGTTGTCGGTGGTCCAGGAGACGATGGTGGAGACCGGGCTCCTCGACTGGGCCGGGGTCGCCGACCGCATGTCCTTCAAGCCGGCCAGGATCGGCCGGGCCAAGGGCCACGGGCGTCCCGTCTCGGCTGGTGAGCCCGCCAACCTCACGCTCGTCGACACGGCATACCGTGGGGCGGTGGACCCCGCGGGCTTCGCCTCGCGCAGCCGGAACACCCCGTACGAGGGGCGCGAGCTGCCGGGCCGTGTCACGCACACGTGGCTCCGGGGCAAGGCCACGCTCGTCGACGGGAAGCTCACGTGACACCTGTAATCCTGCTCGCGGCCGAGAAGGAATCGGCCGAAGTGACCGACTGGGCCGCCCGCATCGGCTGGGTCGTCGGCCTCGCCCTGTTCGTCGCGCTCGTCTACTGGCTGATGCGCGAGGGCTGGAAGTGGCGCGGCACGCTGCAGAGCGATCTGCCGGAACTCCTCACCGTGCCGGAGGACCCCGGCCCGGTGAAACTGAGCATGACCGGCCGCTACCACGGCTCCACCACCGCCGGGCAGTGGTTCGACCGCATCGTGGCCCACGGCCTGGGCACCCGCAGCCGGGTCGAGCTCACCCTGACGGACGCGGGACTGGACGTCGTACGCCCCGGCGCGGCCGACTTCTTCGTCCCCGCCGCCGCGCTGCGCGAGGCCCGACTCGACAAGGGCATCGCCGGCAAGGTCCTCACCGAGGGCGGACTGCTCGTGGTGACCTGGGCGCACGGCGACAAGCTGATCGACTCCGGTTTCCGCTCGGACCACGCGGCCGAGCACGACGAGTGGGTCGACGTCATTAACTCCATGATCGAAACAACCACCAGGGAAGGCGCCGAACGATGACGACCTCCATCCAGGGGACCGCCTCGCAGAGGCACAAGGCGGCTCCCGCCGTACTCGTCCTGGAGGACGGCCGGACCTTCCGCGGCCGTGCCTACGGGGCCGTGGGGGAGACCTTCGGCGAAGCGGTGTTCTCCACCGGCATGACCGGCTACCAGGAGACCCTGACCGACCCCTCCTACGACCGCCAGATCGTCGTCGCGACCGCCCCCCAGATCGGCAACACCGGGTGGAACGACGAGGACGACGAGTCGAAGCGCATCTGGGTCTCCGGCTACGTCGTGCGCGACCCCGCGCGCGTGCCCTCCAACTGGCGCGCCAAGCGCTCCCTCGACGACGAGCTGGTCGCCCAGGGCGTCGTCGGCATCTCCGGCATCGACACCCGCGCCCTCACCCGCCATCTGCGCGAGCGCGGCTCGATGCGCGCCGGCATCTTCTCCGGCGAGGCCATCGGCTCCGAGACCGAGCTCCTCGCGCGCGTGCAGGCCCAGCCGCACATGAAGGGCGCGAGCCTCTACGAGGAGGTCGCCACCCAGGAGGCCTACGTCGTCCCGGCGGTCGGCGAGAAGCGGTTCACCGTCGCCGCGATCGACCTCGGCATCAAGGGCATGACCCCGCACCGCATGGCCGAGCGCGGCATCGAGGTGCACGTCCTGCCGGCGACGGCCACGGCGGAGGACGTGTACGCCGTGAACCCCGACGGCGTGTTCTTCTCCAACGGCCCCGGCGACCCGGCCACCGCCGACGGCCCGGTCGCGCTGATGACCGAGGTGCTTCAGCGCAGGACGCCCCTGTTCGGCATCTGCTTCGGCAACCAGATCCTCGGCCGCGCCCTCGGCTTCGGCACCTACAAGCTCAAGTACGGCCACCGGGGCATCAACCAGCCCGTGCAGGACCGTACGACCGGCAAGGTCGAGGTCACCGCACACAACCACGGCTTCGCCGTGGACGCGCCGCTCGACAAGGTCAGCGAGACCAGGTTCGGGCGGGCCGAGGTGTCCCACGTCTGCCTCAACGACGACGTCGTGGAGGGGCTGCAGCTGCTCGACCAGCCGGCCTTCTCCGTCCAGTACCACCCCGAAGCGGCAGCCGGCCCGCACGACGCCGCCTACCTGTTCGACCGCTTCGTATCCCTGATGGAGGGCCAGCGTGCCTAAGCGCACCGATATCCAGTCCGTCCTGGTCATCGGCTCCGGCCCGATCGTCATCGGCCAGGCCGCCGAGTTCGACTACTCCGGCACCCAGGCGTGCCGCGTCCTGCGAGCCGAGGGGCTGCGGGTCGTCCTCGTCAACTCCAACCCGGCGACGATCATGACCGACCCGGAGATCGCCGACGCGACCTATGTCGAACCGATCACCCCGGAGTTCGTCGAGAAGATCATCGCCAAGGAGCGCCCCGACGCCCTCCTGCCCACCCTGGGCGGCCAGACGGCCCTCAACACGGCCATCTCGCTGCACGAGAACGGCGTCCTGGAGAAGTACGGCGTCGAGCTGATCGGCGCCAACGTGGCCGCCATCCACAAGGGCGAGGACCGCGACCAGTTCAAGGAGGTCGTGGAGGAGGTCCGCCGCAAGATCGGGCACGGCGAGTCCGCCCGCTCGGTCATCTGCCACACCATGGACGAGGTGCTCGCCGGCGTCGACGAGCTCGGCGGCTACCCGGTCGTCGTCCGCCCCTCCTTCACCATGGGCGGCGCCGGCTCCGGCTTCGCCCACGACGAGGAGGAGCTGCGCCGCATCGCCGGCCAGGGCCTCACGCTCTCCCCGACCACCGAGGTGCTCCTGGAGGAGTCCATCCTCGGCTGGAAGGAGTACGAGCTGGAGCTGATGCGCGACAAGCACGACAACGTCGTGGTCGTCTGCTCCATCGAGAACTTCGACCCGATGGGCGTGCACACCGGCGACTCGATCACCGTCGCGCCCGCGATGACGCTGACCGACCGCGAGTACCAGATCCTGCGCGACATCGGCATCGCCGTGATCCGCGAGGTCGGCGTCGACACCGGCGGCTGCAACATCCAGTTCGCGGTGAACCCCGAGGACGGCCGCGTCATCGTCATCGAGATGAACCCGCGCGTGTCGCGTTCGTCGGCCCTCGCCTCCAAGGCGACCGGCTTCCCGATCGCCAAGATCGCCGCCAAGCTCGCCGTCGGCTACACCCTCGACGAGATCCCGAACGACATCACGCAGGAGACCCCGGCCTCCTTCGAGCCGACCCTCGACTACGTGGTCGTGAAGGCCCCCCGGTTCGCCTTCGAGAAGTTCCCCAGCGCCGACTCCACCCTCACCACCACCATGAAGTCGGTCGGCGAGGCCATGGCCATCGGCCGCAACTTCACCGAGGCCTTCCAGAAGGCACTGCGCTCGCTGGAGAAGAAGGGCAGCCAGTTCACCTTCGTCGGCGAGCCCGGCGACAAGAACACCCTGCTGCGCGAGGCCGTCCGGCCCACCGACGGCCGGATCAACACCGTCATGCAGGCCGTCCGCGCGGGCGCCACGCCCGAGGAGGTCTTCGAGTACACGAAGATCGACCCGTGGTTCGTCGACCAGCTCTTCCTGATCAAGGAGATCGCCGACGAGCTGGCCGCCGCGGCCGAGCTGACGCCCGAACTGCTCGCCGACGCCAAGCGGCACGGCTTCTCCGACCAGCAGATCGCCGAGATCCGCGGGCTGCGCGAGGACGTCGTCCGCGAGGTGCGGCACGCGCTGGGCGTCCGCCCGGTCTACAAGACGGTCGACACCTGCGCCGCCGAGTTCGCCGCGAAGACGCCGTACTTCTACTCCTCCTACGACGAGGAGAGCGAGGTCGCGCCCCGCGAGAAGCCCGCGGTCATCATCCTGGGCTCCGGCCCCAACCGCATCGGCCAGGGCATCGAGTTCGACTACTCCTGCGTCCACGCCTCCTTCGCGCTGAGCGACGCGGGCTACGAGACCGTGATGGTCAACTGCAACCCCGAGACCGTCTCCACCGACTACGACACCTCCGACCGCCTGTACTTCGAGCCGCTGACGCTCGAGGACGTGCTGGAGATCGTCCACGCGGAGGCGCAGGCGGGCCCGATCGCCGGTGTCGTCGTCCAGCTCGGCGGCCAGACGCCGCTGGGCCTGGCGCAGGCGCTGAAGGACAACGGCGTGCCGATCGTCGGCACGTCCCCCGAGGCGATCCACGCGGCCGAGGACCGGGGCGCGTTCGGGCGCGTCCTCGCCGAGGCGGGCCTGCCGGCGCCCAAGCACGGCACGGCCACCACCTTCGAGGAGGCCAAGGCCATCGCCGACGAGATCGGCTACCCGGTCCTCGTCCGGCCCTCCTACGTCCTCGGCGGACGCGGCATGGAGATCGTCTACGACGAGGCCCGGCTGTCCTCCTACATCGCCGAGTCGACCGAGATCAGCCCCACCCGGCCGGTCCTCGTCGACCGCTTCCTCGACGACGCCATCGAGATCGACGTCGACGCGCTCTACGACGGCGAGGAGCTGTACCTCGGCGGCGTCATGGAGCACATCGAGGAGGCCGGCATCCACTCCGGCGACTCGGCGTGCGCCCTGCCCCCGATCACGCTCGGCGGCTTCGACATCAAGCGCCTGCGCGCCTCCACGGAGGCCATCGCCAAGGGCGTCGGCGTCCGCGGCCTGATCAACATCCAGTTCGCGATGGCCGGCGACATCCTCTACGTCCTGGAGGCCAACCCGCGCGCGTCCCGCACCGTCCCCTTCACCTCGAAGGCGACCGCGGTGCCGCTGGCGAAGGCCGCCGCCCGGATCTCCCTGGGCGCGACCATCGCCGAGCTGCGCGCCGAGGGACTGCTCCCGGCGACCGGCGACGGCGGCGAACTGCCGCTGGACGCGCCGATCTCCGTCAAGGAGGCCGTGATGCCGTGGTCCCGCTTCCGCGACACCTCCGGCCGCGGTGTGGACACCGTCCTCGGCCCGGAGATGCGCTCCACCGGCGAGGTCATGGGCATCGACTCGGTCTTCGGCACGGCGTACGCCAAGTCACAGGCCGGCGCCTACGGTCCGCTGCCCACCAAGGGCCGCGCCTTCATCTCGGTCGCCAACCGCGACAAGCGCTCGATGATCTTCCCGGCGCGCGAGCTGGTCGCCCACGGCTTCGAGCTCCTCGCCACGTCCGGCACCGCCGAGGTCCTCAAGCGCAACGGCATCAACGCCACGGTCGTGCGCAAGCAGTCCGAGGGCACCGGCCCGAACGGCGAGAAGACCATCGTCCAGCTCATCCACGACGGCGAGGTCGACCTCATCGTCAACACCCCGTACGGCACCGGCGGCCGCCTCGACGGCTACGACATCCGTACGGCGGCCGTGGCGCGGTCCGTGCCGTGCCTGACGACGGTGCAGGCGCTCGCCGCCGCCGTCCAGGGCATCGACGCCCTCAACCACGGTGACGTGGGCGTCCGTTCGCTCCAGGAACACGCGGAACACCTGACCGCGGCCCGCGACTAGCAGCCGACGAGGGGGACACCGGAAACGGTGTCCCCCTCTGTATGAGGACACGACTGAGATGTACAAGCTTTTCTTCCGCCTGGTGTTCAAGCGAATGGACCCGGAGCAGGCCCACCACCTCGCCTTCCGCTGGATCCGCCTCGCCGTCCGCATCCCTGTGCTGCGCACCTTCGTCGCCGCCGCCCTCGCCCCCCGCTACAAGGAGCTGCGCACGGAGGCCTTCGGGCTGCGCATGCACGGCCCGTTCGGGCTCGCCGCCGGCTTCGACAAGAACGCGATCGCCATCGACGGGATGTCGATGCTGGGCTTCGACCACGTCGAGATCGGCACGGTCACCGGGGAAGCGCAGCCCGGCAACCCCAAGAAGCGGCTGTTCCGGCTGGTGCCGGACCGGGCGCTGATCAACCGCATGGGCTTCAACAACGAGGGCTCGCTGGCCGTCGCCGCGCGCCTCGCCTCCCGCGAGCCCGTCTTCAAGACGGTCGTGGGCGTCAACATCGGCAAGACCAAGGTCGTCCCGGAGGCCGAGGCCGTCCTCGACTACGTGAAGTCGACCGAGCGGCTCGCGCCGTTCGCCGACTACCTGGTCGTGAACGTCTCGTCCCCGAACACCCCAGGTCTGCGCAACCTGCAGGCCACCGAGGCACTGCGTCCGCTGCTGCGCGCCGTCCGCGAGGCCGCCGACCGCATGGTGACGAACCGCCGCGTCCCGCTGCTGGTGAAGATCGCGCCGGATCTGGCCGACGAGGACGTGGACGCGGTCGCCGACCTCGCCGTGGAGCTCGGTCTCGACGGGATCATCGCCACGAACACCACCATCGCGCGCGAGGGCCTCGGTCTGACATCCGGTCCCTCGCTGGTCAAGGAGGCCGGCGGACTGTCCGGCGCACCGCTGAAGGCGCGCTCCCTGGAGGTGCTGCGCCGTCTCTACGCGCGCGTGGGCGACCGCATCACCCTCGTGGGCGTCGGCGGCGTCGAGAACGCCGAGGACGCCTGGCAGCGCATCCTGGCCGGCGCCACCCTCGTCCAGGGCTACAGCGCCTTCGTCTACGAGGGCCCCTTCTGGGCCCGCGCGATCCACAAGGGGCTCGTCGCACGGCTGCGCACGAGCCCGTACACCACGCTGGCCGAGGCGGTCGGCGCCGACGTGAGGGAGACGGCATGACCCTGGAGCCCTTCGGCGCGCGCCTGCGCCGGGCGATGGACGAGCGCGGTCCGCTCTGCGTCGGGATCGACCCGCACGCGTCCCTGCTCGCCGAGTGGGGCCTGGACGACGACATCGCCGGTCTGGAGCGGTTCAGCCGGACGGTCGTCGAGGCGATGGCCGACCGGATCGCCGTCCTGAAGCCGCAGAGCGCCTTCTTCGAGCGTTTCGGCTCGCGCGGGGTCGCCGTCCTGGAGAAGTCGGTCGAGGAGGCGCGGGCGGCCGGCGCCCTCGTCGTGATGGACGCCAAGCGCGGCGACATCGGCTCGACCATGGCGGCGTACGCCGAGTCCTTCCTCCGGGAGGGCGCCCCGCTGTTCTCGGACGCCCTCACCGTCTCGCCGTACCTCGGCTACGGCTCCCTGAGCCCGGCCGTCGCGCTGGCGCGCGAGAGCGGCGCCGGCCTGTTCGTGCTGGCGCTGACCTCCAACCCGGAGGGCGGCGAGGTCCAGCACGCGGTGCGCGCGGACGGGCGGAACGTGGGCGCGACGATGCTGGCGCACCTGGCCGCGGAGAACGCGGGGGAGGAGCCGCTGGGCTCCTTCGGCGCGGTCGTCGGCGCCACCCTGGGCGACCTGTCGACGTACGACCTCGACGTCAACGGGCCGCTCCTCGCGCCCGGCATCGGCGCCCAGGGGGCGACCGCGGCGGATCTGCCCCGGGTGTTCGGGTCCGCGGTGCGCAACGTCGTGCCGAACGTCAGCCGGGGAGTGTTGCGCCACGGTCCCGACGTGGTCGCTCTGCGTGACGCCGCGGAACGTTTCGCGGACGAGGTCAGGACCGCGGTGGACGGCGTCTGAGGGCTTCCGGCCGTCCGACCGGGGGCTCCGGCGGGCGGCCCGGGGCCGACTTGAGCCTGGATACATCCTCAAATCCGGGGGATTATGTCCTAAAAGTCCGGCCTAGCGGAGGCTGACCAGGACTTTTCCTCTGTTCTCGCTGACTCTGGCGGAGTTGCCCGCTAGTCTCCGACGGAGAGTGAACGGGCAAGCGTGTTGCTCGTGGCTCCCCAGGTGTGGGGCGACTAGGTTCCTCACCGGTCCGTATCCGACAGTTCGACATCCGAGGTGACGTAGGCGTGGCTCTTCCGCCCCTTACCCCCGAACAGCGCGCAGCCGCGCTCGAAAAGGCCGCCGCGGCTCGCCGGGAGCGGGCCGAGGTCAAGAATCGACTCAAGCACTCCGGCGCCTCCCTTCACGAGGTCATCAAGCAGGGTCAGGAAAACGACGTCATCGGCAAGATGAAGGTCTCCGCCCTGCTCGAGTCGCTGCCGGGCGTGGGCAAGGTCCGCGCCAAGCAGATCATGGAGCGACTCGGTATCTCCGAGAGCCGCCGTGTGCGCGGTCTCGGTTCCAACCAGATCGCCTCTCTGGAACGTGAGTTCGGCGACACCGCCAAGTGAGTCCGAGGTGCTCCGGGCGGATCGTCCCGGGCACTGCGGGACAGCTGGAATAATCGCTGCATGGCTGTAACACTCCGGGGGACGACCCCCGAACCCCCGGACGCACGTCCGCGGCTGACCGTGCTCTCCGGCCCCTCCGGGGTCGGCAAGAGCACGGTCGTCGCCCATATGCGCAAGGAACACCCCGAGGTCTGGCTCTCGGTGTCGGCGACGACCCGCAAGCCCCGTCCCGGCGAGCAGCACGGAGTCCACTACTTCTTCGTCACCGACGACGAGATGGACAAGCTGATCGCCAATGGTGAGCTGCTGGAGTGGGCCGAGTTCGCCGGCAACCGCTACGGCACTCCGCGGGGCGCCGTGCTGGAGCGCCTCGAGGCGGGCGAGCCCGTCCTCCTGGAGATCGACCTCCAGGGCGCGCGGCAGGTCCGGGAGTCCATGCCCGAGGCCCAGCTCGTGTTCCTGGCTCCGCCCTCCTGGGAGGAGCTGGTGCGCAGACTCACCGGGCGGGGCACCGAACCGCCCGAGGTGATCGAGCGTCGCCTGGAGGCGGCGAAGATCGAGCTCGCGGCCGAGCCGGAGTTCGACGAGACCCTGGTCAACACCTCCGTCGAGGATGTGGCGCGCGAGCTGCTAGCCTTGATGGATGTCGTGTGATCACGGGTGATGTGATCACCGTCCGTCTTTTCCCATCCATCGGAAGGTAGAGCGTGTCCTCTTCCATCTCCGCGCCCGAGGGCATCATCAACCCGCCGATCGACGAGCTCCTCGAGGCCACCGACTCGAAGTACAGCCTCGTGATCTACGCGGCCAAGCGGGCCCGCCAGATCAACGCGTACTACTCGCAGCTCGGCGAGGGCCTCCTCGAGTACGTCGGTCCGCTCGTGGACACCCACGTCCACGAGAAGCCGCTCTCGATCGCCCTTCGCGAGATCAACGCGGGGCTGCTGACCTCCGAGGCCATCGAGGGCCCGGCCCAGTAGTATTTTCAGCTCGCAGTTGGTTTTTCCACAGGCCCGGCAGCACGACTGCCGGGCCTGTGGTCTGCTCGGGGGTGCGGGGGGTCGTCTCCCGCGATGATGCAGCATGGAGTCGTGCGCCGGGAGCCGCGGCGTACGTTTTCCGAGGTCCGGGGAGAGACGGTGGACAAGCCGAAGGTCGTTCTGGGGGTCAGTGGTGGCATCGCCGCCTACAAGGCCTGTGAACTGCTGCGCAGACTGACGGAATCCGGCCACGACGTACGGGTCGTCCCCACCGCGTCCGCCCTGCACTTCGTCGGCGCCGCGACCTGGTCCGCCCTGTCCGGCAACCCGGTCTCGACCGAGGTCTGGGACGACGTCCACGAGGTGCCGCACGTCCGCATCGGCCAGCAGGCCGACCTGGTCGTCGTCGCCCCCGCCACCGCGGACACACTCGCGAAGGCCGCGCACGGCCTGGCCGACGACCTGCTGACGAACACCCTGCTCACCGCCCGCTGTCCGGTGGTCTTCGCCCCCGCCATGCACACCGAGATGTGGGAGCACCCCGCCACCCAGGAGAACGTGGCGACGCTGCGCCGCCGCGGCGCCGTCGTCGTCGAACCGGCCGTCGGACGTCTCACCGGCGTCGACACCGGCAAGGGCCGGTTGCCCGACCCGGCCGAGATCTTCGAGATCTGCCGCCGCGTTCTGGCCAGGGGAGTGCGCGAACCCGACCTCGCCGGCCGGCACGTCGTGGTCAGCGCCGGCGGCACCCGTGAGCCCCTCGACCCCGTCCGCTTCCTCGGCAACCGCTCCTCCGGCAAGCAGGGCTACGCCCTCGCCCGCACCGCAGCCGCCCGCGGCGCCCGGGTCACACTGGTCGCGGCCAACACCGGGCTGCCCGACCCCGCCGGGGTCGACGTCGTCCAGGTCGGCACGGCGGTGCAGCTGCGCGAGGCGGTCCTGAAGGCGGCCGCGGACGCCGACGCGGTCGTCATGGCGGCCGCCGTCGCCGACTTCCGCCCGGCGGCGTACGCGGCCGGCAAGATCAAGAAGAAGGACGACCGGGAACCGGACCCCATCGTCCTTGTGCGAAATCCGGACATCCTCGCGGAGATCTCCGCCGACCGGGCGCGCCCCGGTCAGGTGGTCGTCGGCTTCGCCGCCGAAACGGACGACGTCCTGGCCAACGGCCGGGCAAAGCTGCGGCGCAAGGGCTGCGACCTGCTCGTGGTGAACGAGGTGGGGGAGAGCAGGACCTTCGGCTCCGAGGAGAACGAAGCGGTCGTCCTGGGCGCCGACGGAAGCGAGACCCCCATACCGCACGGCCCGAAGGAAGCACTGGCCGAAACCGTGTGGGACCTGGTGACGCGACGCCTGCGTTGACGGTTCGATGCGCTTCGCCGATCTCTCCGGCCTCGCTCGATTACGGCGTGGCGCCCCTGGCCAACCACACTCGGTATTCGGCAGAATGCCCTGTGCCGCAGGTCACAGCGCTCCCGAGAGGCGAGACGGGTGGGCCGGTGGTGAAGCGCGACCGATAAACTGTTCTCGGACGACGCCGGGCGCAGCCCCCGTCACGTCCGCCAATGATCAGCCAGCAGCCGCTGCAACCCCAGGGAGCGTTGTGTCCCGTCGCCTGTTCACTTCGGAGTCCGTGACCGAGGGTCACCCCGACAAGATCGCTGACCAGATCAGCGACACCATCCTCGACGCGTTGCTGCGTGAGGACCCGACGTCCCGGGTCGCCGTCGAGACCCTGATCACGACCGGTCTGGTGCACGTGGCCGGTGAGGTCACCACCAAGGCGTACGCGCCGATCCCGCAGCTCGTCCGGGACAAGATCCTGGAGATCGGCTACGACTCCTCCAAGAAGGGCTTCGACGGCGCCTCCTGTGGTGTCTCCGTGTCGATCGGCGCGCAGTCCCCGGACATCGCCCAGGGTGTCGACACGGCGTACGAGTCGCGGGTCGAGGGCGACGACGACGAACTGGACCGCCAGGGCGCCGGTGACCAGGGCCTGATGTTCGGCTACGCCTCCGACGAGACGCCGACGCTGATGCCGCTGCCGATCTTCCTGGCGCACCGCCTGTCCAAGCGCCTGTCGGACGTCCGCAAGAACGGCACCATCCCGTACCTGCGCCCCGACGGCAAGACGCAGGTCACCATCGAGTACGACGGCGACAAGGCGGTCCGTCTGGACACGGTCGTCGTCTCCTCGCAGCACGCGTCCGACATCGACCTGGACTCGCTCCTCGCTCCCGACATCCGCGAGTTCGTCGTGGAGCCGGAGCTGAAGGCCCTCCTCGACGACGGCATCAAGCTCGACACCGAGAACTACCGTCTCCTGGTGAACCCCACCGGCCGCTTCGAGATCGGCGGCCCGATGGGCGACGCCGGCCTGACCGGCCGCAAGATCATCATCGACACCTACGGCGGCTTCGCCCGCCACGGCGGCGGCGCCTTCTCCGGCAAGGACCCGTCCAAGGTCGACCGCTCCGCCGCGTACGCGATGCGCTGGGTAGCGAAGAACGTGGTCGCCGCCGGCCTGGCCGCGCGCTGCGAGGTCCAGGTCGCCTACGCGATCGGCAAGGCCGAGCCGGTGGGTCTGTTCGTCGAGACCTTCGGCACCCACAAGGTCGACCCCGAGAAGATCGAGAAGGCCATCGACGAGGTCTTCGACCTCCGCCCGGCCGCGATCATCCGCGACCTCGACCTGCTCCGCCCGATCTACGCCCAGACCGCCGCGTACGGCCACTTCGGCCGTGAGCTGCCCGACTTCACGTGGGAGCGCACGGACCGCGTGGAGGCGCTGAAGGAGGCGGCGGGGCTGTAAGTCCCCCGCCGTGACAGGCAGTGCGTGAGGCCCGGTGCCCCTCTCAGGGGCGCCGGGCCTCGGCGTCGTGCGGGTCTCAGGCCCGCGGATATCCGGCCCGCGCGAGGTCCTTCGCCAGGTCGTCCACGGTGAGGTCGGGGTTCAGCGCACGCACCACCGCGTCGGTCAGCGGACGCGAGGCGAGGACGTGGCGCACGGCCTCCACGTCCACCGGAACCTCGTAGTAGTCCTCCGCCCACTGCTGGAACGCCTCGGCCGAGCGGTCCGTCAGCAAGGCGAACAAGGACTCCGCGCCGTCGGGGTCGCCCGCCGGGCGCTCGGGGAAGTCGATGGTGCCCGTGGACCAGCCGTCGTCCGCCGCCCGGCGCCACAGGCACGCGGTGACGACGGGCATGCCGTCCTCGTCCGTGAACGCGGGCTCCTCGACGCAGGCCCTGAAGACATCCGGCACGTCGTCCAGCACGCCGGGCCAGGGGCCGTCCTGCGCGTAGGGGCTCATCGGGGATTCGTGGGCGAAGCCGCGGATCCAGGCGCCCGCCGGAGAGAAGACGATCGCCCACTCGTCGCCCGACCCGTCGCGCATCGAGGCCATCGCCTCCGTCCGCGACCAGCCGGCGTCGAAGGAGTGGTGGCGGTCGGCCCAGTCCGGGCTGAGGATCGCCTCCAGCACGGCCAGCGAACGGCAGTGGTCCCGGAGCGTGTCGATGGCCGGCAGCTTCAGGGCGGTGTCTTGAACGGTCACCTGCCCATCCAAGCGTCCGAGGGCCGAGGGAGTCGCGGCGGGGCCGTTGTCAGTGGCGTTTGGAAGAATGCAAGCGTGAGCAGCGAGAACGGGCAGGGGGGCGGTGGCGGGGCCGGGGAAGGGGCGCCGCCCGAGCAGCTCGCGCTGATTCGGGAGAGCGTGCGTCAGGCCAAGGCGCCGCGGGCGAAGCCGCGGACGTGGCGGGGGGCCGCGTTGGCGGAGGCGCTGCCGGTGGCGCGGGTGCTGGTCGACAAGGGGGTGCTGCATCTCGACCGGTACTTCGACTACGCGGTACCGGCCGAGCTGGATGCCGACGCCCAGCCGGGCGTGCGGGTGCGGGTGCGGTTCGGGGCCGGGCGGGGACGGGTGCGCGACGGGCGGCGTGAGGGTGGGGGGCTGATCGACGGATATCTCGTCGAGCGGCTCGCCGAGTCGGACTACTCGGGGCCGCTCGCCGCCCTCGCTCAGGTGGTGTCGCCCGAGCCCGTGCTGAGCCCGGAGCTGCTGGGGCTGGCGCGGGCCGTCGCCGACCGGTACGCGGGGAGCGTGGCGGATGTGCTGCAGCTGGCCGTGCCGCCGCGCAGCGCGCGGGCCGAGCAGCGGCCGTCTCCCGCGCCGCTTCCGCCGCCGGAGGCGCCGGCGGCGGGCTCCTGGGCGCGGTACGAGCGTGGGGGTGCGTTCCTCGAGGCACTGGCTTCGGGGGCGTCTCCGCGGGCCGTGTGGAGCGCGTTGCCCGGGCCCGAGTGGAGTGAGGAGCTGGCGCGGGCCGTCGCGGCCACGCTGGCCTCCGGGCGCGGGGCCCTCGTCGTCGTACCGGACGGGCGGGCCGCCGCGCGGGTCGATGCCGCGCTGACCGGTGTGCTGGGGGAGGGGCGGCATGCGCTGCTCACCGCCGACGCCGGGCCCGAGAAGCGGTACCGGGAGTGGCTCGCCGTGCGGCGGGGGGCCGTGCGGGCGGTCGTCGGGACGCGGGCCGCCATGTTCGCCCCGGTGCGTGACCTCGGGCTGGTGGCCGTCTGGGACGACGGGGACGACAGCCACAGCGAGCAGCACGCTCCGCAGCCGCATGCGCGGGATGTGTTGTTGTTGCGGGCGGCGCAGGACAAGTGCGGCTTTCTGATGGGGGGTTGGAGCTGCACGGTCGAGGGGGCGCAGCTGGTCGAGAGCGGGTGGGCGCGGCCGTTGGTCGCCTCGCGGGAGCAGGTGCGGCGGTCGGCTCCGCTCGTGCGGACGGTGGGCGACCAGGATCTCGCCCGGGACGAGGCCGCGCGTGCCGCCCGGTTGCCCACGCTCGCCTGGCAGGCGGTGCGGGAGGGGCTGCGGCACGGGCCGGTGCTCGTGCAGGTGCCGCGCCGCGGGTACGTGCCGCGGATGGCGTGCGCCAACTGCCGGGCGCCCGCCCGGTGCCGGCACTGTTCCGGGCCGTTGGAGGCGCCGGACGGCGGCGCGCTGGCCTGCGGATGGTGCGGGCGCGAGGAGGGCGCCTGGCACTGCCCGGAGTGCGGGGGCTTCCGGCTGCGGGCGCAGGTCGTGGGGGCGCGACGGACCGCCGAGGAGCTGGGGCGGGCGTTTCCCGCCGTTCCGGTGCGGACGTCGGGGCGCGAGCATGTGCTCGACACCGTCCCGGGGACGCCCGCGCTCGTCGTCACTACGCCCGGTGCCGAACCCGTCGCCGAAGGCGGCTACGCGGCCGCCCTGCTCCTGGACGGGTGGGCCATGCTCGCCCGGCCCGACCTGCGGGCCGGGGAGGACGCGCTGCGACGCTGGATCGCGGCCGCCGCGCTGGTACGGCCACAGGGTGAGGGCGGCACCGTGGTCGTCGTCGCCGAGCCGACCCTGCGGCCCGTTCAGGCGCTGGTGCGCTGGGACCCCGTCGGGCATGCCGTGCGCGAGCTGGCCGAGCGGGCCGAGCTGGGGTTTCCACCGGTGTCGCGGATGGCGGCGGTGGCGGGGACGGCGGAGGCGGTGGCCGCGTTCCTGGGCACCGTGGAACTGCCCCGGGAGGCCGAGGTGCTGGGGCCGGTGCCGTTGCCGGTCACCCCTGCGGGACGGCCCCGGCGGCCGGGGGCGCCGCCTCCCGGAGAGCACTGGGAACGGGCGTTGATCCGGGTGCCGCCGGGCAGGGGGGCCGCGCTGGCCTCCGCGCTCAAGTCCGCACAGGCCGCACGGATGGCTCGGGGCGGGGGCGGGGGCGGGGGTGCGGCGTCGTCGGCGGTGTGGGTGCGGATCGATCCGCCTGACATCGGGTGAGCGTGGAGGTATCGGTGAGCGTCGAGGTGCCGGTGAGCTTCCGAGCATCGGGCCCGGCGTCGCGGCATTCGCCCGAGCTCCGGCCCATCGGATGAGGGTCGAGGCGCGGCTTGGACTTCGAAAAGGGGGGCAGCGTCGAGGCGCGGCTGAGCTTCGACATGGGGTGGGCCTGGGCGCCGAGCGAGTCGCCGAGTACGCGTCTGCCCTCTCGGGTGTGTGCCGAGAGGGCAGAGGGGGCGCGCGGTCGGTCAGCCGTTGCGTGGGCCGGGGAAGGCCGACGGCCTCACCTCGTCCCGCAGGGACGGGCTGCCCGCCGTCGGCTGGGTCGGCATCGAGCGGGCGGCGGGGACCGTCGGGACCGCGGGGATCCCGGTCCCCACGGTGACCGTGCGGGTGCCCGCGGCCTCCCCCGTGCGGTCTGGCTCCGCGGCGGCCTGGGCGGCGGCGCGGCGGGAGCCGTAGCGGCGGTGGACCGCCTGCTTGGTGACGCCGAGCGCGGAGCCCACCGCGTCCCACGAGAAGCCGAGCGAGCGGTCGAAGTCCACCGCCGCGGTGACCAGGGTCTCGACACTGTCCCGCAACTCCTGGGCGAGGCGGACCGTGGGGGCGGGAGCGCGTCCGTACACGACGAAGCCCGTGGACGGGCCGGAGCGGCGCGGGCGGTAGACATTTCCCAGCTGGGCGGTCAGGGTGCGCAGTGCGTCCACCTGGCGGCGGACCCGCTCGATGTCCCGCACCAGCAAGTGCAGGCTGGCCCGGGCCTGGGCGTCGTGGGTTGCGTGGTCGGCCATGAACAAGCCTCTCGAACCGGCGTTGAAGAAAGTGGTCAACTCTTTCTTGACCAACGCGGGTTCGCTCCGCGGGTCACGGGGTGGGGGCGTATGGGCATATGCGTACGCCCCCTGCCTGGGGGTGGGGCGGCCCGGCCTTCGGCCATCGCCGCCTTTGTCTCCCACCCGGGCACCACCTGTGCCACTCGGATGAGAGGTGGATGTCTCCCGTCGTGGTGGAATGCCGCTCCCGTGGTGGTGCAGTGCCGTCGGCGGCTTTCCCCTTGTGGGCCAATAAACTTGTGCGTTGCCCGTCGTCCGACCCTCCGAGAGGCCCGTCCCACCCATGAAGCTCGTCTTCGCCGGTACCCCCGAGGTCGCCGTTCCCGCCCTGGACGCCCTGATCGCCTCCCGGCGGCATGAGGTCGCCGCTGTCGTCACGCGGCCCGACGCTCCGGCGGGGCGGGGGCGGAGGCTGGTCGCGTCTCCTGTGGCCCAGCGGGCGGAGGAGGCCGGGATCGAGGTGCTCAAGCCCGCCAGGCCGCGGGAGCCGGAGTTCCTGGAGCGGCTCCAGGAGATCGCGCCGGACTGCTGTCCCGTCGTCGCGTACGGGGCCCTGCTGCCCCGGGTCGCCCTCGACATCCCCGCCCACGGCTGGGTCAACCTGCACTTCTCGCTGCTGCCCGCCTGGCGGGGGGCCGCGCCCGTGCAGCACGCCGTCATGGCGGGCGACGAGATCACGGGGGCTTCCACCTTCCTCATCGAAGAGGGGCTCGACTCCGGGCCCGTCTACGGCACCGTCACCGAGGAGATCCGGCCCACCGACACCAGCGGGGACCTGCTGACGCGGCTCGCCTTCGCGGGCGCCGGGCTGCTCGCCGCCACCATGGACGGGATCGAGGACGGCTCGCTGAAGGCCGTACCGCAGCCCCACGACGGCGTCACCCTCGCCCCGAAGATCACCGTCGAGGACGCCCAGGTCGACTGGGCCGCGCCCGCGCTGCGCGTCGACCGGGTCGTGCGGGGGTGCACACCCGCGCCCGGTGCCTGGACCACCTTCCGTGGTGAGCGGCTCAAGCTCATCCAGGTCCAGCCGGTTCCGGGGCGCGACGACCTCGCTCCGGGCGTGCTGGCCGTCGGCAAGAACAGCGTCCACGTGGGCACCGGGTCGTACGCGGTCGAGCTGCTGTGGGTGCAGGCGCAGGGCAAGAAGCCGATGCGGGCGGCCGACTGGGCCCGCGGGGTGCGCATCGGCGACGGGGAGCGCGTCGGGGCGTAGCGCCTGTCCTTCGGATGAGGCCGGCTCCTGTCGCGGCGGCGCCCTGCCGCCCGGCCGTGCGTGGGGAGCCGGCGACCGACGGCAACGCGGCGGGCTGCCCAGTCGGTCCCGCACGGGGCGGTGGTCGCTCGACGTACGCTGGGGGCGTCTTCCATCCTGCAATCCGGAGCACCTTTTTCGTGAGCGATCAGTCCCGCCGTCCCCGCAAGCCCGGCAAGCCCTACCGTCGGCCCCAGAAGGATCCCGTCCGCGTCCTCGCCTTCGAGGCGCTGCGAGCCGTGGACGAGCGGGACGCGTACGCCAACCTCGTGCTGCCGCCGCTGCTGCGCAAGGCGCGGGAGAGCGGTGACTTCGACGGGCGGGACGCCGCCCTGGCCACCGAGCTGGTGTACGGCACGCTGCGGCGGCAGGGAACGTACGACGCCGTCATCGCCGCGTGCGTCGACCGGCCGTTGCGGGAGGTCGACCCGCCCGTGCTGGACGTGCTCAGTCTGGGTGCGCACCAGTTGCTGGGGACGCGGATTCCCACGCATGCGGCTGTGTCGGCCTCCGTCGAGCTGGCGCGGGTCGTGCTCGGCGACGGGCGGGCCAAGTTCGTCAACGCCGTGCTGCGCAAGGTCGCGCAGCACGATCTGGACGCGTGGCTGGAGAAGGTCGCACCGCCCTACGACGAGGATCCCGAGGACCATCTCGCCGTCGTGCACTCGCATCCGCGCTGGGTCGTCTCCGCGCTGTGGGACTCCCTCGGCGGCGGCCGGGCCGGTATCGAGGACCTGCTGGAGGCCGACAACGAGCGGCCCGAGGTGACGCTGGTCGCCCGGCCCGGGCGGGCCACGGTCGACGAGCTGCTGCGTGAGGAGGCCGCTGTCCGCGGGCGCTGGTCGCCGTACGCCGTGCGGCTCACCGAGGGCGGCGAACCGGGCGCGGTCGACGCCGTACGGGAAGGGCGTGCGGGGGTGCAGGACGAGGGGAGCCAGCTCGTGGCGCTCGCGCTGGCCAACGCGCCGGTCGAGGGCCCGGACGAGAAGTGGCTCGACGGGTGTGCCGGGCCCGGTGGCAAGGCCGCGCTGCTCGCCGCCCTCGCCGCCGAGCGCGGGGCCACCCTCGTCGCCTCCGAGAAGCAGCCGCACCGGGCGGGGCTGGTGGCCAAGGCCCTGCACGGCAATCCCGGGCCCTACCAGGTCCTGGCCGCCGACGGGACGCGGCCGCCGTGGCGGCCCGGTTCCTTCGACCGTGTGCTGATGGACGTGCCCTGCACCGGGCTCGGCGCCCTGCGGCGGCGGCCGGAGGCGCGGTGGCGGCGCCGGCCGGAGGACCTGGAGGGGTTCGCGCCGTTGCAGCGCGAGCTGTTGCGGACCGCGCTGGAGTCCGTGCGCGTCGGCGGTGTCGTCGGCTACGCCACCTGCTCGCCGCACCTCGCGGAGACCCGGGCCGTCGTCGCCGACGTGCTCAAGCAGTTCCCGGAGGCCGAGCTGATCGACGCCCGGCCCCTGCTGCCGGGCGTACCGGCGCTGGGCGACGGGCCCGACATCCAGCTGTGGCCGCATCTGCACGGGACGGACGCCATGTATCTGGCGCTCATCCGCCGGACCGGGTGACCGGCTCCGGGCGTTCGCACGACAGCGGGCTCCCTGGCCGGCGGCTCTGGGGAGCGTGGCGTGGTACGCGGTCCGACCGCTTCAGCGCCCGGGTGCCGTCGCGGCCTGGGACGAAGTCCCGGCCGAGCACGTTCCGAAGCGACAGCAGGGCCACCCGGCACGGCGTGCCAGGGCGCGTCCCACAAGGGGTGCGGGGCCGTGACGGCTGCGGCTCCGCCGTGCGGGGGTGACCGGCCCCGGGCCGCCCGTGGCGTTCATACGACCGTTTCCCCCCGGGACCGATGCCCCTCACCCCCGGACGGCATGGCAGGCTTGGGTCATGGCCGCGCAGATCAACCCCAGCATCCTGTCCGCCGACTTCGCCCGCCTCGCGGACGAGGCCCAGGCGGTCGCGGGAGCCGACTGGCTCCATGTCGACGTCATGGACAACCATTTCGTCCCGAACCTCACGCTCGGTGTGCCGGTCGTGGAGTCGTTGGCCCGTGCGACGGACACTCCGCTGGACTGCCACCTGATGATCGAGGACCCCGATCGGTGGGCACCGCAGTACGTCGAGGCGGGTGCCTCGTCCGTCACCTTCCACGTCGAGGCGGCCGCCGCGCCCGTGCGTCTCGCCCGTGAGATCCGGGCGAAGGGCGCCCGGGCCTCCATGGCGCTCAAGCCCGCGACGCCGATCGAGCCGTTCGAGGATCTGCTGCCCGAGCTCGACATGCTGCTGATCATGACCGTCGAGCCGGGCTTCGGAGGCCAGGCCTTCCTCGACATCATGCTTCCGAAGATCCGCCGCACCCGTGAGTTGATCGGCAAGCACGGCCTTGAACTGTGGCTCCAGGTCGACGGCGGGGTCTCGGCCTCGACGATCGAGCGGTGCGCCGACGCCGGCGCGGACGTCTTCGTGGCCGGATCGGCGGTGTACGGGGCCGAGGACCCGGCCGAGGCGGTCCGTGCGCTGCGCGCACAGGCGGAGTCGGCCACCGCCAAGGCCTCGTGGGCATGCGACCACTGAGCCACAGCTACGTGAACGGCTCTCATCAGGGCTGATCAAGTGCGCCGGATCTGCAAGGATGAACGGCGAATCCAGAGTGTGAACAGCAGTGAGGAGATCGCCGTGTCGGGTATGTCGGCGGGCCGGTCAGCCATGCGGATGGGACCCGCTGAGCTGGTGCAGGCGGCGGCCATGGCCCGCCGCTTCTACCTCGAGGGCAAGTCCAAGATCCAGATCGCGGAGGAGTTCGGCGTCAGCCGCTTCAAGGTGGCCCGGGTCCTGGAAACCGCTCTCGAACGGGATCTCGTACGTATCGAGATCCGCGTGCCGGCCGAGCTGGACGCCGAGCGCTCCGACGCGCTCCGCGCCCGCTACGGCCTCAGGCACGCCGTCGTGGTCGAGTCCCCGGCCGATGTCGAGGAGTCGCCCGATCCCGAGAACCTGGGGGAAGTGGCCGCCGACCTGCTCGGCGAGCTCGTCAACGAGGGGGACGTCCTGGGCCTGGCCTGGGGCCGGTCCACGATCCACATGGCGGCGGCGCTGGACCGGCTGCCGCCGTGCACGGTGGTGCAGCTGACGGGCGTGTACGACGCCGGGACCGCCGAGCGCGGCTCGGTCGAGGCCGTCCGCCGCGCCGCCCAGGTGTCCGGCGGCGACGCGCACCCCATCTACGCGCCGATGCTGCTGCCGGACGCGGCCACCGCGGCCGCGCTGCGCCACCAGACCGGGATCGCCCGGGCCTTCGAGTACTTCGACAAGGTCACGGTCGCCTGCGTCTCCATCGGCTCCTGGGAGCCGGGCATCTCGACGGTGCACGACATGCTCAGCGACGAGGAGCGGGGACACTACGCCTCGCTCGGTGTCGCCGCCGAGATGTCCGCGCACCTCTTCGACGCCGAGGGCCGCCGCGTCGGGCGGGACCTGGGGGAGCGGTGCATCACGGTCAAGGCCGACCAGCTCCGCCGTATCCCCGAGGTCGTCGCGATCGCGGGCGGGCAGCGCAAGGCGGCCGCGATCGACGCGGTGCTGCGGTCCGGGCTCGTCACCAGCCTGGTGACGGACACCTCGGCCGCGGACTATCTGATGACGGCGGGGCCGACGCCGAGGCCGGCGCTCAACCGGGCGGACCCCGACGGGGTCTGACGGTACGTCAGGAGGGGGCGGCCGCACCGGCCGTCCCCGGATGCCGGAAACCACGACTCCTTCAGGGCGGTGCCGAGATGACGGACCAGGTACTCACGCTGGATCTCGACGGGGTCATGGACAAGGCGGCCCTGATGGACCGCTGCGTCCGGGACCTGGAGTTGCCCGACTGGTTCGGCCGCAACTGGGACGCCCTCGCCGACAGCCTCACCGACCTCCCGGCCCGGCCCGGGGTCGAGGGGCTGCTCGTCGTCGTACGGAACTGGCGGTCGTACGCGAAGGCGCGGCCGGAGGAGTGGGAGATCGCACAGGAGGTGTTCTCCTCGGCGGTGGACCACGCGCCGGCGCTCTCCGTGCTGCTCGCGCTCGGAGGATCCTCCTAACCCCCCTCCGACCAGCCTGGACGATCCGACCGGGCACCGCGTTCCGGACGGCATGGGAGAATGAAGTACGTGCTTCTCCCCCTGGCTGTCCTGTCCGGGGGCCACCTCTGATCGACTGGGATGTGCAGCACGTGCGTTTCCTCAACGACATCCAGCCCGCCTACGACCTGACGTACGACGACGTCTTCATGGTGCCGAGCCGCAGCGCGGTCGGATCGCGGCAGGGCGTGGACCTGGCCTCCCCGGACGGTACGGGCACCACGATCCCGCTGGTCGTCGCCAACATGACCGCCGTCGCCGGCCGCCGGATGGCCGAGACCGTGGCCCGGCGCGGTGGGCTCGTCGTGATACCGCAGGACATCCCGATCGACGTCGTCACCGACGTCATCTCCTGGGTCAAGAGCCGCCATCTCGTGCTGGACACCCCGATCGTGCTGGCCCCGCACCAGACCGTCGCCGACGCGCTGGCCCTGCTGCCCAAGCGGGCGCACAACGCCGGTGTCGTCGTCGACGAGAACCACAAGCCGGTCGGTGTCGTCACCGACCGGGACCTGTCCGGTGTCGACCGCTTCACCCAGCTCGAGGTCGTCATGTCCAAGGACCTGCTCCTCCTGGACGCCGACATCGACCCCCGCGAGGCCTTCACCACCCTCGACCACCACAACCGGCGCTACGCCCCCGCCGTCGACGCGGAGGGCAGGCTCGCCGGCATCCTCACCCGCAAGGGCGCCCTGCGCGCCACGCTGTACACGCCGGCCACCGACGCGCACGGCCGACTGCGCGTCGCCGCCGCCGTCGGCATCAACGGCGACTTCGCGGAGAAGGCGAAGCTGCTGCTGGACGCGGGCGTGGACACGCTGGTCATCGACACGGCGCACGGCCACCAGGAGTCGATGATCAACGCGATCAGGCTCGTCCGTGACCTCGACCCGCAGATCCCGATCGCCGCGGGCAACGTCGTCTCCGCCGCGGGCGTCAAGGACCTCGTCGACGCGGGCGCGGACATCGTCAAGGTGGGCGTCGGCCCCGGCGCCATGTGCACCACCCGCATGATGACCGGCGTGGGCCGCCCGCAGTTCTCGGCCGTCCTGGAGTGCGCCGCCGAGGCGAGGAAGTACGGCAAGCACGTGTGGGCCGACGGCGGTGTCCGCCACCCGCGCGACGTCGCCATGGCCCTGGCGGCCGGCGCCTCCAACGTGATGATCGGCTCCTGGTTCGCCGGCACCTACGAGTCCCCGGGCGACCTCCAGCAGGACGCGAGCGGCCGCCTCTACAAGGAGTCGTTCGGCATGGCGTCCGCACGCGCCGTACGCAACCGCACGGCCGAGGAGTCGGCGTACGACCGCGCCCGCAAGGCGCTGTTCGAGGAGGGCATCTCCACCTCCCGCATGTTCCTCGACCCGGCCCGCCCCGGCGTCGAGGACCTGATCGACTCGATCATCGCGGGCGTCCGCTCCTCCTGCACCTACGCCGGCGCCGCCTCCCTGGAGGAGTTCGCCGAGAAGGCCATCGTCGGCGTGCAGAGCGCGGCCGGCTACGCGGAGGGCAAGCCGCTGCACGCCAGCTGGAGCTGAGCCGACCCCGTCGCCCGCGGCCCCCGTCGAGAACCGGGGGCCGTTCGCGTGCCAGGCATCCATGGCCTGCGCAGGGACGTCGACGTCAGCCGTGCCGAGGACACCGCCGTACTGAAGCACCTCAGGCCGTGGTGCCCACGTAACGTTCGAAAGCCCTTGCGCAACGAACGGACGTCCATCCCCGATGAACGCAACGATCTTGCGGAGGCGCGCAAGGTTGCTGCATTACTACGGCAACGCCCTGCCTCGTAGGGTTCTGCGCTGTACGTGGCGTGGCGGGAACCCCGCTCGGCGGGTCCCCCAGCCTCGGGGCGCCTTGCCGGTTTCCGTCGCCCGCACCAGCAGCGACAAAGGAGTCAGCGCGTGCTCGACCAAGGCGCACCCCCGCAGGACCGCACCCAAGCAGCGTCCCCGTCCCCGGGGCTCGGCGCGCGCCTCATGCGACGCAAGCCCGTGGAACACCTGGTCGCGGAGGGTGGCCAGGGTGAGGGAGGCTCCCTCAGGCGCTCCCTCGGGCTGTGGCAGCTCACCATGATCAGCATCGGCGCGACGCTCGGCACGGGCATCTTCGTGGTCCTCGGCGAGGCGGTCCCCAAAGCCGGTCCGGCCGTCACCCTGTCGTTCGTCATCGCCGGTCTGACCGCTCTCTTCTCCGCCCTCTCCTACGCCGAACTGGCGGGCACCATCCCCGTCTCCGGCTCCTCCTACTCGTATGCGTACGCAACGATGGGCGAGCTGATCGCCTGGATCTGCGGCTGGTGTCTGGTCCTGGAGTACGGCGTGTCGGTGGCCGCCGTGGCGGTCGGCTGGGGCGAGTACCTCAACGAGCTGCTGGACGGGACCATCGGCGTCACCATCCCGGCCGCGCTGTCCGCGCCGCCCGGCGACGGAGGCGTCTTCAACCTGCCGGCCCTCGTCGTCGTCCTCCTCGCGATGGCGTTCCTGCTCGGCGGTGCCCGGGAGTCCGCCCGCGCCAACACGGTCATGGTCGTCGTGAAGATCGCCGCGCTGGTGCTGTTCTGCGCGATCGGCGTCCAGGGCTTCCGCTCCGGCAACTACGACAACTTCATGCCGCTCGGCATGGCCGGCGTCAGCGCCGCCGGGGCGACGCTCTTCTTCTCGTACATCGGCTTCGACGCCGCCTCCACCGCCGGTGAGGAGGCGAGGAACGCGCAGCGCGACCTGCCCCGCGCGATCATGCTGTCGCTCGTCATCGTGACGGCGCTGTACGTCCTCGTCGCCGCCGTCGCGGTCGGCGCCAAGCCCTGGAAGGGCTTCACGGACTCCGAGGCCGCGCTCGCCCAGATCATGCGCGAGGTCACCGGCCAGACCTTCTGGGGCACACTGCTGGCCTTCTGCGCCGTCGTCGCCATCGCGAGCGTCGTCCTGACCGTGCTCTACGGCCAGACCCGCATCCTCTTCGCGATGTCCCGGGACGGGCTCGTGCCCAAGGTGTTCGCCCGCGTCCACCCGAGGACCGGCACACCCCGTGCCAACACGCTGATCGTGTCCCTGTTCTGCGGTGTCCTCGCCGCCGCGATCCCGCTCGGCCAGCTCGCCGACGCCACCAGCATCGGCACCCTCTTCGCCTTCGCACTGGTCAACGTGGCCGTCGTGGTGCTGCGCCGGACCCGTCCCGAGATGCCCCGCACCTTCCGCGTCCCGCTGTCGCCGGTGCTGCCCGCGCTGGGCTTCGCCTTCTGCGTCTGGATGATGGGCAGCCTCTCCACCGTCACCTGGGTGGTCTTCGGAGTCTGGATGGCCGTCGGGCTCGTGTTCTACTTCGTGTACGGCCACCGCCGCTCCCGACTCGCCTCCTCAGCAGCATCAGAAGTGAAGTGAACCCACCGCAGTGCTGAACGATCTCGACGAACGCATCGTGCACGCCCTCGCCGAGGACGCCCGCCGCTCCTACGCGGACATCGGGCAGCTCGTCGGCCTCTCCGCGCCCGCCGTGAAACGGCGCGTGGACCGGCTGCGCGCCACCGGAGCCATCACCGGCTTCACCGTGCGCGTCGACCCGGCGGCCCTCGGCTGGGAGACCGAGGGGTTCGTCGAGATCTACTGCCGGTGCAACACCTCGCCGGACACCATCCAGCGGGGCCTGGAGCGCTACCAGGAGGTCGTCGCCGCCTCCACCGTCACCGGGGAGGCCGACGCGATCGCCCAGGTCTTCGCCGCCGACATGCGTCACTTCGAGCGCGTGCTGGAGCGGATCGCGGGGGAGCCGTTCGTGGAGCGGACCAAGTCCGTGCTGGTGCTGTCGCCGCTGCTGCGCCGGTTCTCCTCCGGGTCGCCCACCTGATTCCGGCCCTTCGCGCAAAGCGCTGGTGAGCCGGCCGGACGCGGGTCTAGTCTCGCTCCCATGACCTGGCGACATTGATCCACCAGCCGTGCCTCCCGAGGACCGCCTCGGACGCCGTACCCCCGGTGTCCGAACAGTCCCTGCGGGAAGGCCTCATGACTCTCTCACCTGCGCGTGTGCGCACGACCGACGTCCGTCGGCTGACGACCA
The DNA here is from genome assembly GCF_049808595.1 of Streptomyces aurantiaciflavus. Taxonomy (NCBI): domain Bacteria; kingdom Bacillati; phylum Actinomycetota; class Actinomycetes; order Kitasatosporales; family Streptomycetaceae; genus Streptomyces; species Streptomyces aurantiaciflavus. The sequence goes on from NZ_JBNCAQ010000019.1 coordinate 91,312, forward strand.
CGCTGTACGGCTACGCGTTCCTCGACGAATGCGTCCTGCTCTACCCGGTGTACGCGCTGCTGTTCAGCGACGCCGGTCTGTCCCTGTGGCAGATCTCCTCCCTGTTCGCCCTCTGGTCGATCACCGGCGTGCTGCTGGAGGTGCCCTCCGGTGCCTGGGCCGACGCCGTCTCACGTCGGCTGCTGCTGTGGCTCGGCCCGCTGCTCAAAGCCGTCGGATTCGCCCTGTGGGTGACCGTCCCGTCGTACGGGGCCTTCGCGGTCGGCTTCGTCCTGTACGGCGTCGCCGGCGCCCTCGGCTCCGGCGCGCTGGAGGCGCTGGTCTACGACGAACTGGACCGGCTCGGCGCCGCCGACCGGTACGCGCGCGTCACGGGACGGGCCCGGGCGGCCGGGCTGGTCGCCGTGATGGCCGCGATGGGCCTCGCCGGTCCGGTGTTCGCCCGGGGCGGCTACCCGGCCGTGGGCGCGGCGAGCGTGCTGGCCTGTCTGCTGGCCGCGGCGGTGGCGACCCGGTTCCCGGAGCACCGGGTGCGGTCGACGGCCGAGGGCGAGGGGTGGGCGGCGACCCTGCGGTCGGGACTGGCCGAAGCCCGCAAGGACAGGTCCGTACGCGGCGCGCTGCTGCTGGTGCCGGCCGTCGCCGCGGTGTGGGGCGCGCTCGACGAGTACACACCGCTCCTGATCCGCGACACGGGTGTGGCGGACCAGACAGTGCCGTACCTGCTCCTGCTGGTCTGGGCCCTGGTCACGGCGGGCAGTCTGCTGGCGGGCACCGCCGAACGCCTGGGCACGACCGGGCTGGCGGGACTGCTCGCCGCCGGCGCGCTCGCCCTGGCCGTGGGCGCGGCGGCACGGACCCCGGCCGGCATCGCCCTCGTGGGCCTCGCCTTCGGCTGCTTCCAGCTGGCGGAAGTACTCACCGCCGTCCGCCTCCAGCACCGTATCGACGACACCCGCCGGGCCACCCTGACGTCCGTCGCGAGCCTGGGCACCGAACTGGTCACGGTCGCGGTGTACGGCGTGTACGCGACGCTCGGCGGATCGGCGGCGCACGGCACGGTGTTCGCGGTGCTGGCCCTGCCCTACCTGCTGACGGCGCTGGTGCTGCTCCGGCGCAGGTGAGGCGCACGCAACGAATCGCCGCCGCCGACCCGTCGGACGCAACGAACCGCTCACCGGCGCGCAACGGCTCCTTCTTGTCCGCCCAGGTGAGCCGCCCGTACCGTCTACGTGGCCCCCCGACTCCCGCTTCCCGCCCGGTGAGGAACACGCATGCGCACCGCCCTGCTCCAGAGCTCCGGCCGCCCCGGCTCGGTCGCCGAGAACCTCAAGGTCCTCGACGAGGCCGCGGGCCGGGCCGCCGCCGCGGGTGCCGGACTGCTCGTCGCGCCGGAGTTGTTCCTCACCGGGTACGCGATCGGCGACGACATCGCCCGTCTCGCCGAGCCCGCCGACGGCGACTCGGCGGACGCGGTCGCCGAGACCGCCTCCCGGCACGGGCTGGCGATCGCGTACGGCTACCCCGAGCGCTGGGCGGACGCGGTCTTCAACTCCGCCCAGCTGATCTCCGCCGACGGCACCCGGCTCGCCAACCACCGCAAGACCCACCTCTTCGGCTGCTTCGAACGCGACCACTTCACCCCGGGCGACCAGCCGGTCGTCCAGGCCGAGCTGAACGGCCTGACCGTCGGTCTGCTGATCTGCTACGACGTCGAGTTCCCGGAGAACGTCCGCGCCCACGCCCTGGCCGGCACGGACCTCCTGGTGGTGCCGACGGCGCAGATGCACCCCTTCCAGTTCGTCGCCGAGTCGATGATCCCGGTGCGCGCCTTCGAGAACCAGATGTACGTCGCGTACGTCAACCGGGTCGGCGCGGAAGGGGAGTTCGAGTTCGTCGGACTGTCCACGCTGGCCGGCCCCGACGGTGTGGCCCGCAGCCGCGCCGGACGCGGCGAGGAACTGGTGTTCGCCGACGCCGACCCCGCCTTCCTGGCCGCCTCCCGCGAGGCGAACCCGTATCTGAGGGACCGTCGCCCCGGCCTCTACGGGTCCCTGGTCTGAAACGGGTCCGGCCCACCACCCCTGAGCTTCCCCCGAGTACTTTTCGCGCAAGGAGTCCGTACCCCATGACGTCCACGGTGCCCAACGCCGTAGAGCACGCCGACGAGCAGCAGCCGCCGATCACCATGTTCGGCCCGGACTTCCCGTACGCGTACGACGACTTCCTCGCCCACCCGGCGGGCCTCGGCCAGATACCGGCGACCGAGCACGGCGCCGAGGTCGCGGTCATCGGCGGCGGCCTGTCCGGGATCGTCGCCGCGTACGAGCTGATGAAGATGGGCCTCAAGCCGGTCGTGTACGAGGCCGACCGGATCGGCGGCCGGCTGCGGACCGTCGGCTTCGAGGGCTGCGACCCGTCGCTGACCGCCGAGATGGGCGCGATGCGCTTCCCGCCGTCCTCCACGGCGCTCCAGCACTACATCGACCTGGTGGGTCTCGAGACCCGGCCCTTCCCCAACCCCCTGGCGGAGGCGACGCCCTCGACCGTCGTCGACCTCAAGGGCGAGTCCCACTACGCCGAGACGATCGAGGACCTGCCGCAGGTCTACCGGGACGTCGCCGACGCCTGGAACACGTGCCTCGAAGAGGGCGCCGACTTCTCCGACATGAACCGGGCGATGCGCGAGCGGGACGTGCCGCGCATCCGGGAGATCTGGGCGAGGCTCGTCGAGAAGCTCGACAACCAGACCTTCTACGGATTCCTCTGCGACTCCGAGGCCTTCCGGTCCTTCCGGCACCGCGAGATCTTCGGCCAGGTCGGCTTCGGCACGGGCGGCTGGGACACGGACTTCCCGAACTCCATCCTGGAGATCCTCCGTGTCGTCTACACCGAGGCCGACGACCACCACCGCGGCATCGTCGGCGGCTCCCAGCAGCTGCCGCTCAGGCTCTGGGAGCGCGAACCGCAGAAGATCGTCCACTGGGCCCACGGGACGTCCCTGAAGTCCCTGCACGAGGGCGGCGAGCCCCGCCCGGCCGTGACCCGGCTGCACCGCACGGCCGGCAACCGGATCACGGTGACCGACGCGAACGGTGACATCCGCACCTACCGGGCGGCCGTCTTCACCGCCCAGTCCTGGATGCTGCTGTCGAAGATCGACTGTGACGACTCGCTCTTCCCGATCGACCACTGGACGGCGATCGAGCGGACCCACTACATGGAGTCCTCCAAGCTCTTCGTGCCCGTCGACCGGCCGTTCTGGCTGGACAAGGACGAGGAGACCGGCCGTGACGTCATGTCGATGACCCTGACGGACCGTATGACCCGCGGGACCTACCTGCTGGACGACGGCCCCGACAAGCCCGCCGTCATCTGCCTCTCCTACACCTGGTGCGACGACAGCCTGAAGTGGCTGCCGCTGTCCGCGAACGAGCGGATGGAGGTCATGCTGAAGTCGCTCGGCGAGATCTATCCGAAGGTCGACATCCGCAAGCACGTCATCGGCAACCCGGTGACGGTCTCCTGGGAGAACGAGCCCTACTTCATGGGCGCGTTCAAGGCCAACCTGCCCGGCCACTACCGCTACCAGCGGCGCCTGTTCACCCACTTCATGCAGGACCGGCTGCCCGAGGACAAGCGGGGCGTCTTCCTCGCCGGCGACGACATCTCCTGGACGGCCGGCTGGGCCGAGGGCGCCGTCCAGACCGCGCTGAACGCGGTCTGGGGCGTCATGCACCACTTCGGCGGGTCGACGGACGCGTCCAACCCGGGGCCCGGCGACGTGTACGACGAGATCGCGCCGGTGGAGCTGCCCGAGGACTGACGGATCAGTCCGGCAGCGGCGTCAGCAGCATGCGTCCGGCGAAGCCGACCGCCGCGTCCAGGCGGTCGGTGAACTCCTCGGCCACGTCCGGCAGCCGACGCAGGGCCCACAGGGCGCGGGCCGCGGACCAGGTGGCGTCGCGGGCGCGCTCCAGACTCCAGGAGCCGAGGAGGTGGGTGAGCGGATCGGCGATCTGCAGGAGGTCGGGGCCCGGCATCAGCTCCTCGCGGATGCGTTCCTCCAGCGCGACGAGGAGATCACCCACGCGGTCGAACTCGTCCTCCAGGTCGGCCGGTTCGCAGCCGAGACTGCGACAGGCGTCCACGACGGCGAGCGCCAGGTCGTGACCGATGTGCGCGTTGATGCCCGCCAGCGCGAACTGCAGCGGTCGTACCCCGGGATGGCGGCGGAACTGGAACAGGGGGCGCCAGCAGGCGGGTGGGCGGCGGTCGGACATGGCCGCGTCGACAGCCGCGAGGTAGCGCTCCGCGAACCGTACGTCCAGCGTGATCGCGGCCCGGGCGTCCGCGAAGCGGCCCGTGTCGATGTGCCGGTCGACCTCCTCCGTGACGGAGAGGTAGACGCGGTTGAAGACCGCGACCCCGTCCCGGGGCGGCAGGGCCGCGTCGAGGGCGCGCATACGGGCGAGAACCCCGTCGACAGTGGTGCCCGGGGTGTCGGACGTGGCATGAGTGTCGCGGGGCGGGGCGAACTGTTCCCAATGCGGCATGGGTGCAGGGTCCCAGTCCTAGGCTGATCCGGGGGTCGCCCGGCCCGGTGCTTCCCCGGAACGGGGGAACGCCCCCGGCACGCGGGAAGGAGAACAGCACGGTGCGAGGCTTGCGTGAGCGGCGGGCCGTCCGGCCGGGTGCGAGGGTGGCCGTCGCCTCGGTCGTGGTCGCCCTGGCCCTCGCGGCCGGGCTGGTCGCGGTGCTCGGCGGAGGAGGCGGCGAAGGGCGGGACACCGGCCGGACCCGGCCCGAGGCGGGCCGTACGCCGGCCCCGCGGGCACCTGCCTCGTCCTCGCCGTCCGGCGTACCTTCGGCCGCGCGGACGGCGCCCTCACCCACCTGGCGGCAACAGCAGGCCGCCCGCCCCTACCTCCACCCCGACTCCCAGGTCCTCGACTGGGTGCGGGCCAACCCCGGCGACTCGCGCCGCGCCGTCATCGAGTCCCGTATCGCCGGCCGGCCGGCGGCCGTGTGGTTCGCCGAGTACACGCCGGAGACGATCACCTCCCGGGTCCGCGCGGTCACCTCGGCCGCTGCCGCCGAGGGCCGGGTGCCGGTCCTCGTGCCCTACACGATCCCGGACCGTGACTGCGGCGGGGCCTCCCAGGGCGGGGCGCCCGACCCCGACGCCTACGCCGGCTGGATCGACCGGTTCGCCGCCGGGCTCGGCCACGGCGAGGTCGTCGTCGTCCTGGAGCCCGACTCGATCGCCCAGACCGACTGCCTCTCGGAGGACCGACGGGCCGACCGCCTCGCCCTGCTGGCCCACGCCGGCCGCGTCCTGAAGGCGGCGAACCCCATGACGCGGATCTACTACGACGCCGGCCACTCCGGCTGGCACGCCCCGGCGCGGCAGGCGGCCCTGCTGAGACAGGCCGGCGCCGCCTCCGCCGCCTCCGCGGGCATCTTCAGCAACGTCTCCAACTTCCGGCTGACCGCCGACGAGATCGCCTACGACCGGCAGGTCCTCGACGCCCTGGACGGCCCTTCGGACCTCGGTGCCGTCATCGACACGAGCCGCAACGGCAACGGCCCGCCGGCCGACGGCCAGTGGTGCGACCCGGACGGGCGCAGGATCGGCCGGGCCCCGACCTTCGACACCGAAGAGGCCCGCATCGACGCCTATCTGTGGGTGAAGCTCCCCGGCGAGTCCGACGGCTGCAAGGGGGCGCCGGGCGCCTTCAGCCCGTCGTACGCCTACGAACTCGCCCGCTGATCCGGCCGCTGTTCCTCCGTGTCGTACGACGAGGTGCCCTCGTCCAGCAGGGGTTCCTGTGTCTTGAGATGGGCGGGGGCGAAGGCGCGCAGGGCGTGGTAGCCGGTGATGACGACCACGGTGCCGAGGGCGATGCCGCTGAGGGAGAAGGTGTCGGTGAACTCCATGGTGACGTTGCCGACGCCGATGATGATGCCCGCGGCGGCCGGGACCAGGTTCAGCGGGTTGCGCAGGTCGACCTTGGCGTTGATCCAGATCTGGGCGCCGAGCAGGCCGATCATGCCGTACAGGATGACGGTGATGCCGCCGAGGACGCCGCCAGGGATCGCGGCGACCACCGCGCCGAACTTGGGGCACAGGCCGAAGAGCAGCGCGAAGCCCGCGGCGGCCCAGTAGGCGGCTGTGGAGTAGACGCGGGTGGCGGCCATCACGCCGATGTTCTCGGAGTAGGTGGTGTTCGGCGGGCCGCCGACCGCGGTGGACAGCACCGAGCCGAGGCCGTCGGCGGAGATCGCCGTGCCGAGCTTGTCGTCGAGCCGGTCACCGGTCATCTCGCCGACCGCCTTGACGTGCCCGGCGTTCTCCGCGACGAGGGCGATGACGACGGGGAGCGCGACCAGGATCGCCGACCACTCGAAGGACGGGCCGTGGAAGTCGGGCAGGCCGATCCAGTCGGCCCGGCCGACGGCGGAGAGGTCCAGCCGCCAGTGGTCGGTGACCTTGCCGCTCGCGTCCGCCGAGTGGATCCGGCCGAAGATCCGGTCGAAGGCCCAGGAGACGCCGTACCCGAAGAGCAGGCCCAGGAAGATCGCGATGCGGGACCAGAAGCCGCGCAGGCAGACGACCGCCAGCCCCGTGAACAGCATGACCAGCAGGGCCGTCCACTGGTCCTGCGGCCAGTAGGTGGAGGCGGTGACCGGGGCGAGGTTGAAGCCGATCAGCATCACGACCGCGCCCGTCACGATCGGCGGCATCGTGGCGTGGATGATCCGGGCGCCGAAGCGCCGTACGGCCAGCCCCACCAGGAACAGCGCCACACCGACGACGAGGACGGCGCCGGTGACCGTGGCGCTGGTGCCCCCTTGGGCGCGGATGACCGCGGCGACGCCCACGAAGGAGAGGGAGCAGCCGAGGTAGCTGGGCACCCGGCCGCGGGTCGCGAGCAGGAAGATCACGGTGGCGACGCCCGACATCATGATCGCCAGATTGGGGTCGAGACCCATCAGGACGGGCGCCACAAAACTCGCCCCGAACATGGCCACCACGTGCTGCGCGCCGAGCCCGACCGTGCGGGGCCAGGAGAGCCGCTCGTCGGGGCGGACCACCGCGCCGGGCGCCGGGGTGCGTCCGTCGCCGTGCAGTTTCCAGCGGACGCCAAGATCCATGGTGGGGTTTCGCTTTCGTTCGTGCGGTGCGGATGTCCGTCCCATTCTCACGCGAGAACAGAGGGTGAGCGGCCGCTTAGGATAGGGACGGTTGCCTGATACACCTGCCCGCCCACGCCGTCCCCGCACCCCAGGAGTCCCACCCGTGACCGCCGAAGCCCCGAGCGCCCCCGCCCTGTCGTACGGCCGGCTGATCCCCGTCACCGTCCACTTCGACGACCTGGACGCGCTCGGACTGCTGCACAACGCCCGCTACCCGCTGATGGTCGAGCGCGCCTGGACGGAGCTCTGGCAGGGGCACGGGGTGCGCTTCGAGGGCGACTGGGCGGCGGCCGGCGACGCCTGCAACGCCGTCAAGGAACTGCGCATCACCTACGAGGCCCCGGTCACCAGGCCGGGCGCCTACGCCGTCCACCTGTGGCTGGAGCGGCTCGGCACCACCGGTCTGACGTACGGCTTCCGCTTCTGCTCGACCGACGGTGCCGTCACCTACGCGCGGGGCACCCGGGTGCTCGTCCGGCTGGACCCCGCGACGATGCGCCCCGCGCCGTGGAGCGAGACGCTCAGGAGCGCGGGCCGGGAACTGCTGCGGCCGGCTCACTGACCTTCGCGGAGGTGCGCTCGCCGCCGCGCAGCACCCCCGCGAACACCGCGAGCCCGCACGCCAGCACCGTCACCACGCCGAACGACACCACCAGGCTGGTCGCCTGCGCCACCCCGCCGATCAGACTCGGCGCGATCAGCCCGGAGGTGTACGTGATCGTCGCGACGCCCGCGATGGCCTGGCTGGGATTCGGCCCGGCGTGCCCGGCCGCCGCGAAGCACAGCGGGACGACGACGGCGATGCCGAGGCCCATCAGCCCGAACCCGGCCATCGCCACCGCCGGGTGACCCGTCACGACGATCAGCAGCCCGCCCAGCGCCGCGAGGACGCCGCCCACCCGGACGGTGCGCACCGCGCCGAACCGGTTGACCACCGCGTCGCCCACGATCCGGGCCACCGCCATGGTGAGCATGAAACCGGTCGTGCAGGCCGCCGCGACCCCGGCCGAGCTGTCGAGCTGGTCCCGCAGGTACACCGCCGACCAGTCCAGGCTCGCGCCCTCCGCGAACACCGCGCAGAACCCGACCGCGCCGATCAGCAGCGCCGAGCGCGGCGGCAGCGCGAACCGCGGGGGCGGCTCCTCGTCCTCGTCCGGCCGCAGGTCCAGCACCCAGCTGGAGGCCAGCACGCCGAGGACGGTGAGGACGGCCGCCGCGAGCAGATGGTGCACGCGCGCGTCCGCGCCCAGGTGCGCGGCGAGCGTCCCGCCCGCCGAACCGATCAGCGCGCCCGCGCTCCACATGCCGTGCAGCCCGGACATGATCGACTTGTCGAGCCGGTTCTCCACCTCCACGCCCAGCGCGTTCATCGCCACGTCGGCCATGCCCGCGGTGGCGCCGTAGACGAACATCGCCAGACAGAGCGTGAGCAGGTTCGGGGAGAGCGAGGGCAGGACCAGCGCCAGCGTCCACAGCGCGATCAGGCCGCGCATGGCCGTCCGGCTGCCGAAGCGGTGCGTGATCCAGCCGGCCGCCGGCATCGCGCAGGAGGCGCCGAACGCCGTGAAGGCCAGCGCGAAGCCGAGCTGCCCGGCGCCGACCGATGCGTGGTCCTGGATCCACGGCACCCGGGTGGCGAAGGAGCCGGTGACCGCGCCGTGCACGGCGAAGACGGCGGCCACGGCGTACCGGGCCCGCCGTACCTCCGACGGTGCGTGGATCACTTCGCTCATTCTCCCCGTCCCCCTTCTGTCCATCTGGCGCGGTGCCGCGCGGTGCGACGCGAGTGCCGTCGTAAACTATCAGGAACCCTGCCTGATAAAAAGACCGCCGTCGGGAGCCGTCTTCCGACGCCCCGTGGGAGGATTCCCCGCATGCCCGCATCCCCGAGCACGGCCCGAGCCCTCAACGACCGGCTCGCCCTGCGGCTGCTGCAGGACGAAGGTCCGCTGACGGCCGGGCAGTTGAAGCAGCTCACCGGCCTGTCCCGCCCCACGGTCGCCGACCTCGTCGAACGCCTCACCGCCTCCGGCCTGATCGAGGTCGTCGGCGAGACGGGCGCCCGGCGACGCGGCCCGAACGCCAAGCTGTACGGCATCGTCGCCGGCCGCGCCCAGCTGGCGGCCCTGGACGTGCGCACGGAGGGCGTCGCCGTGCTCGTGTCCGACCTGGTCGGCCGGGTGCTCGCCGAGGCGTCCGTGCCGATCGGGGACGACACCGGGACCGGGCCCGCCGTCGAGCAGGCGGTGACGCTGGTAGAGCGGGTCGTGAAGGAGGCCGGCGCCGACCGGCTGCACACCGTCGGCATCGGAGCGCCCGGCCTGATCGACCCCGCCAGCGGCGAACTGCGCAACTCCACCGGCCTGCCCGCCTGGCACCGCCGCCTGGTCGCCGCCCTCCAGGAACGGCTGCCCGAGGCCCGCGTCAGCGTCGAGAACGAGACCAACCTCGCCGCCCTGGCCGAACAGCGCGAGGGCGCCGCCCGGGACCGCGACACCTTCGTGCTGCTCTGGCTGGGCCACGGCACGGGCGCGGCCGTCGTCCTCGACGGCACCCTCCGCCGGGGCGCCTCCGGCGGCACCGGCGAAATCGGCTTCCTTCCGGTCCCCGGCACCAGCGGACTCCCCTCGGCGACGGACTGCGAGGGCGGCTTCCACTCCCTCGCCGGCTCGGCAGCGGTGGTCGCACTGGCAGCGGAGCACGGCCTGCCGGCACCGCCCCCGTCCGACGAGCCGGGAGCAGCGGCGGTCGTACGGACGGCGGTGACGGCGGTGCTCGCGGGGGAGTACGGGGGTGGGGGCGCTGCGGGGCTCCCGGATGGGCGCGGGGGCGGGGGCGCAATGGGGGTCCAGGAGGGGGATCGTGCCGGGGCCGCGACCGGGGAGCGTTTGGGGGCGGGTGGTGGCGGCTTGGCCGAGTCGGCCGGTGAAGGGGTGGCTGGATCTCCTGGTGGGGGCGGGGCTGGGTTGGCCGGCGGGGGTTCGGCTGGGTTGACCGGTGACGGTGTGGCCGGGCTGGTCGGTGAGGGGGTGGCCGGATCTCCAGGTGAGGGTTCGGCTGGTTGGGCAGGCGGGGGTTTGCCTGGGGTCGTCGGTGGTGGCGCCGGTGAAGGCTCGGCCGGCGCGACCGGTCGAGGTGCGGCTGGATCTCCTGGCGGGGGCGCGGCTGGCCCAGCCGACGGAGGCGTGGCCGGATCTCCCGGCGGGAGTCCGGCCGGACCCCCCGCCGGGAGCCCGGCCGGACTCGTCGGCGCAGGCGCGTCCGAGGGCGCGGCCGGGCGGTTCCTCGACGCCCTCGCCGATCGCCTCGCCATCGGGGCCGCCTCGGTCGTCGCCGTCCTCGACCCCGGGTGTGTGGTCCTCGGGGGCGAGGTCGGGCTGGCCGGTGGGGAGGTGCTCGCGGCGCGGGTGGAGGAACGGCTGCGGCGGATGGCCCCCCTGCCGACGGAGGTGCGGCCGAGCGTCCTGGGCGGTGGCGCGGTGCTGCGGGGGGCGCTGCTGACAGCGCGGGAGTCCGCCCAGGAGGAGCTGTTCGGGACGCCCTGACGGTCACCGGCGTGCGTGGGACAGCCGTACCCCCGCGGCCGTGCGACGCTCCGCCCGGCACCACGCCGTGGGGGCGCGGCGCTCCGCCCCGCAACATGCCGCAGCGGCGTGCAGCGCCCAGCCCCGCACCACGCCGTGGGGGCGCGGCGCTCCGCCCCGTAACATGCCGCAGCGGCGTGCAGCGCCCTGCCCCGCACCACGCCGTGGGGGCACGCGGCGCTCCGCCCCCGCATCACGCCGCAGCGGCGTGCAGCGCCAGCCCCCCATCGTGCCCAGGAGGCAGTGGCGCTCCGGCCTCCCGCCGCGGGTGTCCCTCAGCGGCGGGGCCGCGCGGCCAGGTACTCCTCGAACGTCCCCTTCCCCACCGCCCGTTGCGGCGTGAGGTGACCCCCCGTCCGGAACGCCCGGTAGGCCGCGCCCCACAGCGGCACGTTCACCACCGCACGCCGCCTGCCGCTCGCGCGCAGGTATGCGCGGGCCAGCGACTCGAGCGTACGGACCTCGGGGCCGCCCAGGTCCTCGACGCGGCCCGCGGGCGCACCGGCCGCCAGCTCCGCGAGCCGGTCCGCCACCTCGGCCACCTCCACCGGCTGGTCGCTCACCCCGGCGGGCAGGACCATCACCGGCACCTTGGACAGCGCCTGGAACAGTTGGACGAGCAGATCGTGGAACTGGGTCGCACGCAGCACCGTCCAGCCGAGCCCCGACTCCTCCACCAGCCCCTCGACGGCGAGCTTGGACCTGTAGTAGCCGAACGGCACCCGGTCCACCCCCACGATCGAGATGTACACCAGGTGCCCGACCCCCGCCTTCCGCGCAGCCTCGATCAGATGCGCGGCAGCCTGCTCGTCACCCCCACGCGACGAGGTCGCGCAGTGCACGATCGTGTCGACGCCCGCGACGGCCGTGTCCAGCTCCGGCCCGCCCGCACGCAGATCGACGGCGTACGGCTGGCTGTGCCGGCTCAGGACCCGCACCTCGTGCCCGTCCGCGCGCAGCCGCTCTGTGACATGCCGGCCGAGGGTTCCGGTACCGCCGGTCACCAGGATCGTCGTCATGCTGTTCAGCCCCTTCGGACACGGGCGCCCCCGGCTGGAGCACCCTTCCTCAGCTGAGACCGGCCCACCCCCGAGGAATGTGACATCCCTCCGGGTGGCCAGGCCCGGCTGACGCCGTACGAGGTCCAGCTTGTCCGGGTTGAGAAAGGCCCGCATGTCCGTGACCTGGCCGTCGTGGAGTTGAGGTGTGGAAAGGCAGCCCGTCCACAACGGACGACAGAGGGCGAAGGAGAAGACGCGAGGGAGGAGACGCGAAGGGAAGGGCGCGAAGAAAAAGACGAAGGCAAGGAGTCACCCACTCCTTGCCACTCTCAACGTATAGCGCACAGGGGGCCTTGCGGCAAGCCCCCGGTCGTGCCGCAGAATCTTCCGCCTGAAGCCAAAAAGCATGCGAAAAACGGGGTTTGCCTTGATTGATGTGATCGTTGCCGGCGGCGGACCGACCGGCATGATGCTGGCCGCCGAGTTGCGGCTGCAGGGCGTGCACGTGGTCGTGCTGGAGAAGGAAGCGGAGCCCACCAAGGTGGTCCGCGCGCTCGGACTGCACGTGCGGAGCATCGAGGTGATGGACCAGCGCGGTCTGCTGGAGAGGTTCCTCGCTCTCGGCAAGCAGTACAGGGTCGGCGGTTTCGTCGCCGGCATCGACAAGCCCTGGCCCGAGCGGCTGGACACCGCGCATTCGTACGTCCTCGGCATCCCGCAGACCGTCACCGACGGCCTGCTGGGCGAGCACGCCACCGAGCTCGGTGTCGAGATCCGGCGCGGCTGTGCAGTCGTCGGCCTGAACCAGGACGAGCAGGGGGTGACCGTCGACCTGGCCGACGGAACGCAGCTGCGCTCGCGCTACCTCGTCGGTTGCGACGGCGGCCGCAGCACCGTGCGCAAGCTGCTCGGCGTCGGCTTCCCCGGCGAACCCAGCACGGTCGAGACGCTGCTGGGCGAGATGGAGGTGGACGTTCCACCGGAGACACTGGCCGCCGTGGTGGCCGAGGTCCGCAAGACTCAGAAGCGGTTCGGGGCCGCGCCCCTCGGGGACAAGGTGTACCGGGTCGTGGTGCCCGCCGCAGGGGTGGCCGAGGACCGCACCGTCCCGCCGACCCTCGAGGACTTCAAGCAGCAGCTGCGGCAGTTCGCCGGCACCGACTTCGGCGTGCACTCACCGCGCTGGCTCTCCCGCTTCGGCGACGCCACCCGGCAGGCCGAGCGCTACCGCGTCGGCCGGGTGCTGCTGGCCGGCGACGCGGCGCACATCCACCCGCCGACCGGCGGACAGGGCCTCAACCTCGGCATCCAGGACGCCTTCAACCTCGGCTGGAAGCTGGCCGCCGAGGTGCGCGGCTGGGCGCCGGAAGGGCTGCTGGACAGTTACCACACCGAACGGCACCCGGTCGCCGCCGCCGTGCTGGACCACACCCGGGCGCAGATGCAGCTGATGTCCACCGAGCCGGGCCCCCAGGCGGTGCGTCGGCTGGTGGCGAGGCTGATGGACTTCGAGGAGGTGAACCGGTACCTGATCGAGAAGATCTCCGCGATCGACATCCGCTACGACTTCGGCGAGGGCCATGAACTGCTCGGCCGCCGGTTGCGGGATGTGCAGTTGAAGCGGGGGCGCCTGTACCGGCTGATGCACGGCGGCCGCGGGCTGCTGCTCGACCAGACCGGCCGGCTCTCGGCGGCGGGCTGGGCGGACCGGGTCGACCACGTCGTCGACGTCAGCGAGGAACTGGACGTGCCCGCGGTGCTGCTGCGGCCGGACGGCCACGTGGCGTGGGTCGGTGAGGACCAGCAGGATCTGCTCGGCCGGCTGCCGAAGTGGTTCGGTGCCGCCGCCGGCTGAGCACGCGGTGGCGGCCCGGGAGGGTGGGGTTCTGATCGAGACGCCGCCGTGGCTGCTCGCGGACGTCCCCCCGTATCAGCCGCACACAGACCGGAGTTGAGGGTGCCCGGCGGCGGGCAAGGGCCGTCGTCACCGCCGCCGGGACCGCAGCTGCCGACCCTAGAGAGGACTAGACCAATGCGTCAATAGGTGCGGACCCGGCTCAAGGGGGTTGTGCCGTCCGAGAGTTGATGCCGGCTCGCCCGACAAGTCCATCGACACATGCTGTGAGCGAACCCACACCGTTCGCACGTATGGATGTCGATCGGCCGTGGCACACTGGCCCTGTACCTAAAGCAGCGCACTCCGGGGTCGGTGAAAGTCCGAACCGGCGGTTACAGTCCGCGACCCGGTCGCTTCCAGCGGCCGGTTGACCAGGTGAAATTCCTGGACCGACGGTTAAAGTCCGGATGGGAGGCAGTGCGCGGCGGGCGGGCATGCGTGCGCGCCGCCGTATACGTACTCGTCCGTGGACGAGTCTGTCCGGCGTCGCCCCCGGTGTTCTCGCCCGTACCTTCTGTCGTCATCGACAGGCCCCGGAGTCCGTGCCCGAACGAGGCAGGAGGACCCGGGAAGTGTTCACCGGAATCGTCGAAGAGCTGGGTGAGGTCACCGCCGTCGAGAATCTCGGCGACGCCTCCCGCTTCCGGCTGCGCGGCCCCGTCGTCACCGACGGCGCGAAGCACGGCGACTCCATCGCCGTGAACGGGGTCTGTCTCACCGTCGTCGAGCACGAGGGCGACGAGTTCACCGCCGACGTCATGGCGGAGACCCTCAACCGCTCCAGCCTCGGTGCCCTCGCCGTCGGCTCCCGGGTCAATCTGGAGCGCCCCACCGCCGTCGGCGCCCGCCTCGGCGGCCACATCGTGCAGGGCCACGTCGACGGCACCGGGCAGGTGCTCGAACGCAAGCCGTCCGAGCACTGGGAGATCGTCAAGATCTCACTCCCGGCCGACCTCGCCCGCTATGTCGTCGAGAAGGGCTCCATCACCGTCGACGGCATCAGCCTCACCGTCGTCGACGCCGGCCCCGACTTCTTCACCGTCAGCCTCATCCCCACCACGCTCGACCTGACCACGCTCGGCCTCAAGCAGCCCGGCGACCCGGTCAACCTCGAGGTGGACATCGTCGCCAAGTACGTCGAGCGCCTGCTGGCGAACACTCAGGGAGCGGCCAAGTGAACTGGCTGAACTCAGAGGCCTTCGTCATGTTCGACCAGCACATCATCTGGTCGGACATGATCGGCAACGTCCTCGGCCTCATCACGCTCGCCCTCGGCTGGCGGCGCTCGCTGCTGACCTGGCCGGTGCAGTTCCTCTCCGGCCTCGTCCTCTTCGTCGCCTTCTACGGCCACCTGGCCGGCAGCGCCGGCAAGCAGGTCGTCGTCATGGCCGTCGCCCTGTACGGGTGGTGGCAGTGGAACCGCAACAAGGGACAGTCCGCGGACGGCCACATCGTCCCGAGGTTCGCCACCTGGCGCGAGCGCGCGGCCATGGTCGCGGCGGCCGCCGCCGGCACGGTCGCGGTCGCCCTGCTCTTCAAGGCCTACCCCTCCCTGTCCTGGGACCCCTGGCCCGACGCCTACATCTTCGTCGGCACCGTCGTCGCCATGTACGCCCAGGCCCGCGGCATGGTCGAGTTCTGGTTCGCCTGGCTCCTCGTCGACCTCGTCGGCGTCCCCCTGAACTTCGCCAACGGCTACGCCTTCTCCGGCTTCGTCTACGTCATCTACGGCGCGCTCGTCCTGTGGGGCATGCGCGACTGGTGGCTGCGCTCCCGCAGGGGCCCGCAGCCCGCTCTGGAAGGAGCGCCCGCATGAGTACGGCACCGGTTCTCTACAGCACCGACGGCATCGAGGACTTCGCGCTCGACCCCGTCGAGCAGGCCATCGCCGACATCGCGGCAGGCCGCCCCATCGTGGTCGTCGACGACGAGGACCGCGAGAACGAGGGCGACCTCGTCATCGCCGCCGAGAAGGTCACCCCCGAGATCGTCGCCTTCATGATGAGCGAGTGCCGCGGCCTGATCTGCGCCCCCATGGAGGGCGACGAGCTGGACCGGCTGAAGCTCCCGCAGATGGTCGACGACAACAGCGAGTCGATGAAGACCGCCTTCACGGTCTCCGTCGACGCCTCCGCCGCCCACGGCGTGACCACCGGCATCTCCGCCGCCGACCGCGCCACCACCCTCCGGCTGCTGGCGAGTGGTGACGCGGAGCCGACGGACTTCGTCCGCCCGGGCCACATCTTCCCGCTGCGGGCCAGGTCGGGCGGGGTCCTGACCCGCAACGGCCACACCGAGGCGGCCGTCGACCTCGCCCGCCTCGCGGGGCTGCGTCCGGCCGGCGCGATCGTCGAGATCGCCGGCGAGGACGGCAGCATGCTGCGCCTGCCCGAGCTGATCCCCTTCGCCCGCAAGCACGGCCTGACGATCATCTCCATCGAGGACCTGATCGCCTACCGCCGCAGCGCCGAGCCCACCGTCCGGCGCGAGGCCGAGACCCGCCTGCCCACCGTCCACGGCACCTTCACCGCGTACGGCTACCGCTCCACCGTCGACGGCGTCGAGCACGTCGCCCTCGTCCACGGCGAGATCGGCGACGGCGAGGACGTCCTGGTCCGTGTCCACTCCGAGTGCCTCACCGGCGACGTCTTCGGCTCCGCACGCTGCGACTGCGGCCCCCAGCTCGACGCCTCCCTGGAGCGCATCCAGAGCGAGGGCCGGGGCGTGGTGGTCTACCTGCGCGGGCACGAGGGCCGAGGCATCGGCCTGCTGTCCAAGCTGCGGGCGTACGAGCTCCAGGAGCAGGGCCACGACACCCTCGACGCCAACCTGGAGCTGGGCCTGCCCGCCGACGCCCGCGACTACGGGGCCGGCGCGCAGATCCTCGAGGACCTGGGGGTCCGGAGCGTCCGCCTGATGACCAACAACCCCGAGAAGACCGACGCGCTCGTCCGGCACGGCATCGAGGTCTCGGCCCGCGAGCCGATGCCCGTACAGGCGGGCGAGCACAACATCCGCTACCTGCGCACCAAGCGGGACCGGATGGGACACGACCTGCCCTGGCTGGACACGGCCCCCGTGTCCCCCTGCGGCAACCAGTAAGCACGACCACCAAGCACTGCACGAAGGCACCAAGGCACAAAGGAGAGACGTGAGCGGCAAGGGCGCACCGGAACTGTCCGTACGCAATGTGGGGGACCTGCGGGTCGCCGTCATCGCGGCACAGTGGCACGAGAAGGTGATGGACGGTCTGGTCGACGGCGCCCTGCGCGCCCTGCACGACCTGGGCATCGACGAGCCGACCCTGCTGCGGGTCCCCGGCAGCTGGGAGCTCCCGGTCGTCGCCAAGGTCCTCGCGGGCCGCGGCTACGACGCGATCGTCGCCCTCGGCGTCGTCATCCGCGGCGGCACCCCCCACTTCGACTATGTGTGCCAGGGCGTCACCCAGGGCCTGACCCAGGTCTCCGTCGAGACCGGCGTCCCCGTCGGCTTCGGCGTGCTCACCTGCGACACCGAGGAACAGGCCCTGGACCGGGCGGGCATCGAGGGCTCCAGCGAGGACAAGGGACACGAGGCGGTGACGGCGGCGGTGGCGACCGCGGCCACCCTCCGCTCAGTATCTGAACCCTGGCGGTAGGCCCACCTGCGTTACGGCTAGGGTGGGCAGCACCATGTCCAAGAAGACGTTCGAGGAGCTCTTCGCCGAGCTCCAGCAGAAGGCCGCCACCGGCGACCCCGCCACTTCCCGCACCGCCGAACTGGTCGAGAAGGGCGTCCACGCCATCGGCAAGAAGGTCGTCGAAGAGGCCGCCGAGGTCTGGATGGCCGCCGAGTACGAGGGCAAGGACGCGGCCGCCGAGGAGATCTCACAGCTGCTGTACCACGTCCAGGTGATGATGGTCGCCCGCGGCATCTCCCTGGACGACGTCTACGCCCACCTCTGAGCCGCACCCGAACCCCGTTCCGTCCGAACACGAAGGAAGCCCGCCTCATGCTGCGCATCGCCGTCCCCAACAAGGGTTCACTGTCCGGCCCTGCGGCGGAGATGCTGCATGAGGCCGGCTACCAGCAGCGCCGCGAGTCCAAGGAGCTGCGGATCGTCGACCCGGAGAACGAGGTCGAGTTCTTCTACCTCCGCCCCCGCGACATCGCGATCTACGTCTCCTCCGGCCGCCTCGACATCGGCATCACCGGCCGCGACCTGCTCATCGACTCGGGTGCCAACGCCGAGGAGATCCTCCCGCTCGGCTTCGCCCGCTCCACCTTCCGCTACGCCACCAAGCCCGGCACGGCGAACGGCGTGCAGGACCTCAACGGCATGACGGTCGCCACCTCCTACGAGGGCATCGTCGCCAAGCACCTCGCCGACAACGGCGTCGACGCCTCCGTCGTCCACCTCGACGGTGCCGTGGAGACCGCCATCGAGCTGGGCGTCGCCGAGATCATCGCGGACGTCGTCGAGACCGGCACCTCCCTGCGCAACGCGGGTCTGGAGGTCATCGGCGAGCCGATCATGAAGTCCGAGGCCATCGTCGTCCGGCGCACCGGCGCCGACGCCGACGAGCCCAAGGTGCAGCAGTTCCTGCGCCGCCTCCAGGGCGTCCTGGTCGCCCGGACCTACGTGATGATGGACTACGACTGCCGCGTCGAGCAGCTGGAGAAGGCCGTCGCCCTCACGCCCGGCCTGGAGTCGCCGACCGTCTCCCCGCTGCACAACGAGGGCTGGGTCGCCGTCCGTGCCATGGTCCCCGCCAAGGAGGCACAGCGGATCATGGACGACCTGTACGACATCGGCGCCCGTGCCATCCTGACCACGGCGATCCACGCCTGCCGTCTCTGAAATCACCGGGAAGATGTCCGACCTGCCCAGCCTCCCCGTCACCTTCCGGCCAGGCCGCACCCGCGCGGTGCTGCTCACGGCCGGGGTGGTGATCTTCCTCGTCATCTCCGCCATCGCGCTGCTGCTGGAGCAGCTCGGACCGGGGGAGCGGCTCAGTTTCATCGTCACCGGGGGCCTCATCCTCTGGGTGCTGGCCCAGCTCGCCCGGGTCAGGGTCGTCGCCGACGACGCCGGTGTCACCGTGGTGAACATCGTCAGCAAGCGGCGCCTGGACTGGGCGGAGATCCTTCAGGTGAACCTCCGCCCGGGTGATCCCTGGGTCTTCCTGAACCTCAGCGACGGCACCAGCCTGCCCGCGCTCGGCATCCAGCCGGGCATCGCCAAGGAGCGTGCCATCGCCGACGCGCGCACGCTCCGGAGCCTCGTCGAGGCCCGCTCCGTCCACCGCCCCGAGGAAGATCGGGGCTGACTCGGGGTCGTCCACCCTGCCGCAGGAGCCCCTGTCTTGATTAATCTGGTGGCGGAGACGTTCCCCCTGCGTCCCCACCCCTGGCGTGCCGAGCCCGGTGCACAGGGGTTCCTGCTACCCGAGGAGTGATCACCTCCGGCGATGGACGGATCGTCCTGTAGTACCTGCGCCGCCCCCTGCCGACATAGCGCGGACTGCGACCTCTCAGTCCGCGGCTCTGCGGAGGCGGCGGCATCATGAGCACCCCCCTGCTGCTCCTGGCAGCCGCGTTCCTGCTCATTCTCGCCAACGGTTTCTTCGTGGCCGCCGAGTTCGGCCTCGTCACCGTGGAGCGCCCGGACGCCGAGAAGGCCGCCGCCGAAGGCGACAGACGAGCCCGTACGGTCGTCGAGTCGCTCAAGGAGCTGTCCTTCCAGCTCTCCGGCACCCAGCTCGGCATCACCATCACCTCCCTCGTCGTCGGCATGCTCGCCGAACCCGCGCTCGCGGAGCTGCTGCACGGCCCGATCACCGCGATCGGCATCCCCGAGGGAGCCGTCTCCGGTGTCGCCGTCGCCGTCGGCATGCTGCTGGCATCCGCGGTGCAGATGGTGATCGGTGAACTCGTGCCGAAGAACTGGGCCGTGTCCAAGCCGATGCAGGTCGCGCGCTTCGTCGCCGGCCCGCAGTACGCCTTCGCACGCCTGTTCAGGCCGGTCATCGCCGGCCTCAACGCCGTCGCCAACCGCCTGGTGCGCGCCCTGGGCGTCGAGCCCACCGAGGAGCTGGCCTCCGCCCGCACCCCCGGGGAACTCGTCTCCCTGGCCCGGCACTCCGCCCAGGCCGGCGCCCTCGAACAGGACACGGCCGACCTCTTCGTACGGACCCTGTCGCTGGCCGAGCTGACCGCGCAGCACGTCATGACCCCGCGGGTGAAGGTCAGCGCCCTGCAGGCGTCGGCCACCGCCGAGGACGTGGTCAACCTGACCCGCGCCACCGGCCTGTCCCGCTTCCCCGTCTACCGCGACAAGATCGACGAGATCGTCGGCATGGTCCACCTCAAGGACGCCCTGGCCGTCCCGGTCCAGGACCGGCTGCGCACTCCGCTCGGCCGCATCGCCCGCCCGGCACTGCTCGTGCCCGAGACCCTGCCCGTCCAGCCCCTGCTGGCCCGGCTGCGCAGTGAGCAGCCCATCGCCGTCGTCGTCGACGAGTACGGCGGCACGGCCGGCGTGGTGACCCTGGAGGACATCGTCGAGGAGATCGTCGGCGAGGTCCGCGACGAGCACGACGGGCTGGACACCCCCGAACTCGCCGCCGCCCCGCCCGAGGACGGCCGGCCCGCCTGGGACGTCGACGGCAGCTGCCGTGTCGACACGCTCCAGCGCATAGGCCTCGACGTGCCCGGGGGACCGTACGAGACGGTCGCCGGGCTCGTCGCCGACCTGCTGGGCCGGATCCCGGCCGTCGGCGACCGGGCCGAGCTGCCCGGCTGGCGGCTGGCGGTGCGCCGCGTCGGCCACTACCGGGCCGAACGGGTCCGGATCGTCCGCACCGGCGCGGTCGTGGAGGTCGCCCGATGACCGTCCTCCAACTCGCCTTCGCCGCCCTCCTCGTGCTGGCGAACGGTTTCTTCGTCGGCGCCGAGTTCGCCCTCGTCTCCGTCCGCCGCAGTCAGATCGAACCCCTCGGCACGGCGCGGGCCCGCCAGGTCCTCTACGGTCTGGAGCGCCTGCCCCAGATGATGGCCGCCGCCCAGTTCGGCATCACCGTCTGCTCCCTCACCCTGGGCGCGGTCGCCGAACCGACGGTCGCCCATCTGCTGGAGCCGGTCTTCGAGTGGATCCATCTGCCGCACGGCATGATCCACCCGCTGGGCTATGTCATCGCCCTCGCCGCCGTGGTCTTCTTCCACCTCGTCATCGGCGAGATGGTCCCGAAGAACCTCGCCATGGCGGCCCCCGAGAAGGCCGCGCTGTGGCTCAGCCCGGGCCTGGTCTACTTCGCCCGGTTCTGCCGGCCCATCACCGTCGCCCTCGGCGCCTGCGCGCAGGGCATCCTGCGCCTCTTCCGCGTCGAGCCCAAGGACGAGGTCGAGGCCGTGTTCACCAGCGAGCAGCTCAACCGGCTGGTGGAGGACTCCGGCCAGGCGGGTCTGCTCGACCCCGAGGAACAGGAGCGGCTGGAGGACGCCCTGGAGCTGGGCTCCCGCCCGGTCACGGACGTGCTGCTGAAGCGCGAGTCCCTGGTGACGGTCCCCCCGTCGGTCACCCCGGGGCAGATCGTCGAGCTCACCGCCCGCACCGGCTACTCCCGCTTCCCGGTCGCCGCGGACAACGGCGCCTTCATGGGCTACCTCCATGTGAAGGACGTCCTCGACCTGGAGGACTCCCAGCGGGCGGTCCCCCAACAGGTGTGGCGCCCGATGACGACCCTCCGCCCGGAGCTGCCGCTGGACGACGCGCTGACGGTGATGCGGCGGGCGGCGACTCATCTGGCGCAGGTCGCCGACGCGTCCGGGAAGGTACTGGGACTGGTCGCGCTGGAGGACGTGCTCGAACTGCTGGTCGGCGAGGTGACGGATCCCGCGCACCGGGCAGCGCCGAGGGCCGTGGTCGAGGTCAGAGTGACGGGCCCGCAGGTGAGCGGGGAGCCGGAGGAGGCGCTTGCCACCTAGGCCGTGTCGTCGTGCCGCTGGGCGGCGGGGCCCGGGTAGGGGCTCCGCCGCTGGCGCGCGGTCGAGAGCGAGGGGGTGAGCGGAAGCCGGGAGCGGCGCCCCGTGAGCGCGGAAGGGCGAAATCCCACCCGGCCCCGGCTTCGGCGCCGACTGCCACGCCTCGACGTGGCTCACATCGCCGACGGATCCTGCGGTCCCCTCCCCGACAGCACCTCTCCGTACGCCTGCATCAGGTCAGGCAGGCGCAATGTCGACAAGTCGTCGCGTGACAAGGCCCCGGGATACGTCGACAACCGCAGATCGCGGTAGGCACAGCTCTTCTCGTACAACGTCCGCAGGAACCGCCCGTTCCCCAGCTCGTCGATCCAGCCCTGCTCCACCACGTGCCCGGCGATCGACCGCAGCTCGTCCAACGCCTCCTCGTCCCACACGTCCCCGTTCTCCGCGGCGAGGACCTCACCGATCGAGGTGAGTTCGAGCGGCCGGTACGACGGGAAGTCGACGCGTGTCGTGAAGCGGGACGACAGTCCGGGGTTCGCGGCGAGCAGCCGGTCCATGCCCTCCGGATAGCCGGCCAGGATCACCACCAGGTGGTCCCGGTTGTCCTCGGCCCGCTTCAACAGCACCTGCAGGGCCTCGTCGCCGTACGCGTCGCCCTTGCCGTAACCGGAGTTGGACAGCGAGTACGCCTCGTCGACGAAGAGGACGCCGCCCAGTGCGGAGTCGATCAGTTCGTTGGCCTTCACGGCCGTCTGGCCGAGGTACTCGCCGACCAGGTCGGCCCGCTGGGCCTCCACGAGGTGGTCGCCGCCGAGCAGACCCAGGGCGTAGAAGACACGGCCGAGGATGCGGGCCACCGTCGTCTTGCCGGTGCCGGACGGGCCGGAGAAGACGAAGTGCCGCTTGGGCGGCTGGACCGGGAGGCCCTGCCCGGCCCGCAGCCGCGCCATGTTGAGCTGCGCCGACAGGGCCTTGACCTGGCGTTTCACCGGTTCCAGGCCCACCATGCGCTCCAGTTCGGCGAGCGCCTCCTCCAGGAGGACGGGGTCGGTGGGCCCGGCGGGCAGTACCGAGGGCACCAGTGTCTTCTCGCGCACCGCCGGGTCGGTCACCGACGGCAGGGGGCCGACGGGCGGCAGATCGGAGGGGTCGGTGAGCTTCAGGTCCCGCCCCTCGGTGCCGAACAGCGGGTCGAGGGCGTCCGGCCCGTCCCCGGTGTCCTGGCCGGCCCCGCTCAGGGTGATGGGGGCGAGGTCGGCGGAGTCGTCGTAGCCGTCGCCCTCGGCGATCGCGGCGAGCCGGGCCGAGGTGTCCATGAAGGCGGGGTCGACGCGGTGGACCGCCCGGTAGAGGGGGAGGGCGGCCGCGGAACGGCCCGTGCCCTCGTGGGCCCGCGCCAGCCAGTACCGCAGCTCCTTGCGCTGGGGCTGCTCGCTGCGGCAGCGCATCAGGGCCGTCGACAGCAGCGGCTCGGCCTGACCGTACATTTCCAGCCGGACCCGGGCCATGCCGCCGAACAGACCGGCCTCGATGCCGAGCAGCGGGTCGTTCAGGAGCGGGTCGGTGTGCCGGACCAGCTGCTCCCAGTCCTTGACCAGGTAGGCCCGGCAGGCGTGCAGGAAGCGGACCTGGTGGTCGGCGTCGACGGGCGGGAGCCCGGCGAGCGCCCGGTCCAGCTCGGGGACATGCCGGCCGTCCAGCCAGTGCGAGGCGTGTGCGAGGAGCAGGTCGCGGGGGCTCTCCAGTACCGGTTGCACCCACCAGCCCAGCCAGTACCAGGAGTTGAGGGTGCGACGGTGCCGGGTGCGCTGTTCGCCGAAGCGGTCGCGGTGCCGGAACATCCTGAGCAGCGCGGTCGTCGTGTCGACGCGCAGCGCGTGCAGTCCGAGCCAGCCGTCGGCCATCCCGGGATCGATCCGCACCGCGGTGCGGAACTCCTCCTCCGCCTGCGGATAGGCACCCATGGTGTAGGCGTCCACGCCTCGCAGCCAGGCGAGGTCGGCCGGGGCCTCGGGGCCCTGCGTGCCGAAGTCCATCACGTCCCCCACAAACCGTGCCCCCGTCGGTATGCCGCCGGGCCGTCGCCCGCCGGCTGCCTTGGTCGAACCGCTGTGCCGCGGACCGGAGTTGCAAGGTGCGCGCAGCAGCCGTCCCCAGGTCGCACCGAGGGCATCGTACCCGCGGGGGAGGCGCCCGCCGAAGGGTGCCGCACAGGCCGTTCGGCGAGGTGGGAGCAGAAGGGGCGCACCGCGCATGGTGACCCAGGGTGAGCGGAGCACGCCGCGTCGCGTTCGATTCGGGCGCGGAAGGCGGGGGTGCGGACAGAACGAAGCCCCCGATCACGGGGGAACAACCGGGGGCTTCGCGTCCTGAGGCGGCTTCGATTGCCGCACATTGAGAACGTAAGACCTGTACGGGGCCCCGGTCAAGCGGAGTTGAAGCACTTGGCGAAGTTCGAGCGCAAGACCCTTCACAGGTTCACCACATCGCGGGTGGTCCCTCACGGTGTGTGACGCCGCGGCGCGGTCAAGGCGTCCCCATCGGCCCCGGCAGCACCTCGTACCCCTCGGTCAACTGCCGTACCAGCAAGTCGGCGTGCGGCCTCGACGGGTCCCCGGCGAAATGTCGCAACTCCGCCTCGACCCATCCCTCCCAGAACTCCCGCTGCTCCTCCCCGTCCCGCGAGCGGCCGCGTGCCCAGGCCTGCTCCCGTGGCACGTCCATCCACAGCAGGTGCGCCAGGTACGGCCGCAGGGCGCGGCGGCCCGCGCCGACGCCCTCCATGAGGATCACGGGCGCCGGAGGGAGCGGCCGGGGCGGGCCGAAGCTGCGGGCGCGCCAGTCGTAGGGGGCGTAGTGGGCGGTCTCGCCGCGGCCGAGGGGCTCGATCACCTGGGTCAGCAGGCGTCCCGTCCACGCGAACAGTTCGTCGTGGCTCGCCAGGTCGTCGAGGTGGAGTACGGGGGCGCCGTCCAGTGCCCCGGCCAACCGCCCCGCGAACGTGGACTTCCCCGAGCCGGCGTGCCCGTCGACGCCGATCAGGCGGACCGGACCGCAGGACGCGGGGAGGCGGCACAGGCGGGAGGCGAGCTGGTGGATGGCGGTTCCTGGGGTGTGCGAAGGTGCGGCGCGCAAGTCTAGGCCCTGTCGTTCGGATCATCCCGGCGTCGGCTGCAAGGCGCCGTTCCTCGCAGCCGGACTGATCCGAAACACACGGCCAGGTGGCGCACGGCCGTCCTCCCGCCGCCGGTCCGTCAGTGGCTCATTCCCGCGTTCCCGGGCGTGGCACGGGCAAAGGTACTGGCAGGTGCGGCCGCTCGCGTCCATAGTGGGCGCACACCACGCACCGGACCCGCCCCGACCCGGACACCCTGGGGGTCTTCCACCCATGAGCACAGCCGAACATCCGTCCTCCGCGGCCGATCGGCGCCCCGGCCGCACCGATGAGCCCTCCCGCAGGAAGGTCCTCGCCTCCGTGGTCGCCGCCGCGGTCGTCGGGGGCTCGGAGCCGGCGGCCGCCGACCCGGCCGACACCGCGGCCTCCGAAGCGGCTCCGGCCCGCACCGTCGACCACCGCTCCTGGACCACGTACACCGACTGGCGGGCCGGCGCCGCCCAGGGCACCCGGCCCGTCTCGGGCGCCCGGCCGGGTCTCGTCATCGGCACCCCGCTCGGGACCGTCGACTACACCGACCCGCACACCGGCCGGACCGCCGTCTGGGAGTACGCGACCTGGACGTCCCCCGTCCACCGGCTCGCCGTCCCCTCGACCGAGGCCATCGCCTCCTGGAACGCGAGCACCCCGGCCGGCACCTGGCTCGGGATCGAGCTGAAGGGCGCCTACTCCGACGGCACGGACACCCCCTGGTACGTGATGGGGCGGTGGGCGGCCGGCGACCAGGACATCAAGCGGACCTCGGTCGACGACCAGACCGACGGCAGGAGCACCGTCCAGACGGACACCTTCGCGATCGACGACGCGTCCACCGGGCTGCGCCTCGCCTCGTACCGGCTGCGTCTGACCCTGTACCGCAGGCCCGGCACCCGGCTCACCCCGACGGTGTGGCGCGTGGGCGCGACGGGCTCGGACGTCCCGGACCGCTTCACCGTCCCGGCCTCCGTGCCCGCCCTCGCGCGGGAGCTAGGCGTCCCGCGCTACTCGCAGGAGATCCACGCGGGCCAGTACCCCGAGTACGACAACGGCGGCGAGGCCTGGTGCAGCCCCACCTCCTCGCAGATGGTCATCGAGTACTGGGGCGGCCGGCTCACCCCGGAGCAACTGGCCTGGGTCGACCCCGCGTACGCCGACCCGCAGGTCTGCCACGCGGCCCGGTCCACGTTCGACCACCAGTACAACGGCTGCGGGAACTGGCCGTTCAACGCCGCCTACGCGGCCACTTTCAAGGACCTTCAGGGCGTGGTGACCCGGCTGACCTCCCTCACCGACCTGGAGACGCTGATCGCGGCCGGGATCCCGGCCATGACGTCCCAGTCCTTCCTGAAGGAGGAGCTGACGGGTGCGGGGTACGGCACCGCCGGGCACCTGATGACGGTGATCGGCTTCACGGCGGAGGGCGACGTGATCGTCAACGATCCGGCCGCGCCGAGCAACGCGGCGGTGCGGCGCGTCTATCTGCGGCGGGAGTTCGAGAACGTCTGGCTGCGGACCAGGCGCCACAACGCGAGCGGCAAGGTCGTCTCCGGCACCGGAGGCGTCTGCTACCTCTACTTCCCGGCGCGTCCGAGCGCGCGTCAGCGCGAGGCGCTCGCGGCGGTGGGGGTGCGCTGAGGAGACGGCGGGGGCTCGGCCCTCCCGTCGTGTGAGCAAGGTCTCGGCGGCAAAAGCCCTGACCGGTGGCAAGGTGGACAGACCGGACCTGTTCGCACGACCTCAGTGAGCCACCATGACCGCACACGCAGCCACCGCCGCCCGCACCCGCACCGGCGGTCCCCAGGACGACGGCCCGAAGATCCTCGAGCACGTCATGGGCTGGGTCCTCGTCGTGGTCGTCGCGATGCTGGTGACCCGGCTCGGCCTGGTGTGAGGGACGGCGCGCGGCGGTCCCCCGGCCTGTGACCCGTGTGACATGACCCACGCTTCGACCTGACATACTGACGTCGTCCCGCCGACCGTTGGAGACCAGGGTCGAAGTTGAATATCAGTCACCAGCGTGAGGCCGCTCGCCCCCGGGCGCGCGGCACCGAGCGCTCTCTGGCACGTCGCGCCGAACTCATCGCCATCGGGCGGAAGTTGTTCGCCGACACCTCCTACGACGCGCTCTCGATGGACGACATCGCCCGGCAGGCGCACGTCGCCAAGGGGCTGATCTACTACTACTTCCAGTCCAAGCGCGGCTACTACCTGGCGATCATCCAGGACTCCGTCGCCGACCTGGTCTCCTTCGCGGCGAGCGGCCTCGAACTGCCCCAGGTGGACCGGGTGCACCGCACCATCGACAGCTATCTGCGCTTCGCCGAGCACCACCAGGCCGCCTACCGCACGATCGTCAGCGGCGGCGTCGGCTTCGACGCCGAGGTGCACGCCATCAGGGACAGTGTGCGCGAGGCGCTCGTGGCGACCATCGCCGAGGGCGCGTACGGCCGCAGCGACATTCCGTCGCTGCCGCGCATGGGCCTGCTGGCCTGGGTGTGCAGCGTGGAGGGCGCCACCCTCGACTGGATCGACCGCCCCGACCTCTCCCGCGACACCATGCGCGACCTCCTGGTGAAGACCCTGGGCGGAGCCCTGCGCGCCATCGAGGAACTGGATCCCGCGTTCCCGGCCCCCAAGCCGGCCCGCCGGGGGTTCTGACGGGCAAGGGGCGGAGGCTCGTGGTCCTCCGCCCCAAGTCTCCCGTCGGCCGGGCTACTTGATCGCCTTGATCAGCTCACCGTCCGTCGTGTCCCCGCTCAGCTCCCAGAAGAACGTCCCGCCCAGCCCCTGCTGGTCCTTGTACTTCATCTTGATCGCGAGGGTCTTCGGGGTGTCGTAACTCCACCACTCCGAGCCGCACTTGGCGTACGCGGTGCCGCCGACCGTGCCGGTCGCCGGGCACTTGGCCTTGAGGACCTTGTAGTCCTCGCTGCCGTCCTCGTACGTCCCCGGCGCCGGACCGGTGGCCGTGCCGCCCGGCTTCGCCTGGGTCACACCGGTCCAGCCGCGCCCGTAGAAGCCGATGCCGAGCAGCAACTTCCGCGACGGGATGCCCAGGCTCTTGAGCTTGGCGATCGTGGTCGCCGTGTCGTAGCCCTGCTGCGGAATGCCGGGGTACGAGTGCAGGGGCGAGTGCGGTGCCGTGGGGCCGGTGGCCGCCCAGGCGCCGAAGTAGTCGTACGTCATCGGGTTGTACCAGTCGACGTAGCGCGCAGCGCCCGCGTAGTCCGCCGCGTCGATCTTGCCGCCGCTGGTGCCGTCGGCCGTGATCGCCGCCGTGACCAGCGCGCGCTTGCCGAACTTGGCGCGCAGGGCCTTCATCAGCTCCGGGAACGCCTCCCGGCCGCTGGTGTCGCAGGTGAGACCGCAGGCGTTCGGGTATTCCCAGTCGATGTCGATGCCGTCGAAGACGTCCGCCCACCTGGAGTTCTCGACCAGGTCGTAGCAGGACTGGGCGAAGGCCGCCGGGTCCTTGGCCGCCTCGCCGAAGCCGCCCGACCAGCTCCAGCCGCCGAAGGACCAGATGACCTTGAGGTCCGGGTGGAGCCTCTTCAGCTCGCGCAGCTGGTTGAAGTTGCCGCTGAGCGGCTGGTCCGCGGTGTCGGCGACGCCGTCCACGGACTCCTCGGCGGTGAACGGCCTGTCGGTGTCGGCCCAGGAGTCGCCGAGGGCGCACTTGCCGCCGGTGACGTTGCCGAAGGCGTAGTTGATGTGGGTGAGCCTGTCCGCCGAGCCGGAGGTCTCGATGTTCCTGACGTAGTACTGGCGGTCGTAGATGCCCCAGTCGGTGAAGTAGCCCACGACCTTGGAGCCGGTCGCGGCGGTCTGGGCGGGGCCGGGCTCGTCGGCGGTGGCGGTGCCCGCGCCGGCGAGCAGGGCGGCGCCGAGGGTCGCGCAACAGCCGGCGGACAGGAGCGTCCGGAGCCGGGCGCGTGGGCGGAGCGGGGTGTGCATCGGGTGTCTCCTCGCAGGGGACAGGGAGGGGAACGCACGCCGATTGGCATGAACGCGGGGAAGCGTTGGAGCGAAACGGTAGGAGGACTAGACCAGTTCGGTCAATGGTTTGGACCAATCCGGTGGCCGGGAGCCCGTGCGGCAACGCCGTGGCGCGGGCATACTCACAGCGCGAAGCCGCTGGTCAGTCAGCGAAGTGAGGGACGCCATGCCCGACCGTGCCCCGCCGCCGGTGGACCGCCTCCTGCCCACGGAGGAGGCCCGCGACCTGCTCGCCCTCGTCCATGACATCGCCCGCCGCGAGATCGCCCCCACGGCCGCCGAGGAGGAGGACGCCGGCCGCTTCCCGCGCGAGCTGTTCACCCTCCTGTCGGAAGCGGGCCTGCTGGGCCTGCCGTACGACTCCGCGTACGGCGGCGGCGACCAGCCCTACGAGGTGTACCTCCAGGTCCTCGAGGAACTCGCCGCCGCCCGCCTCACCGTCGGGCTCGGCGTCAGCGTCCACACCCTCGCCTCCTACGCGCTCGCCACCTACGGCACCGAGGAGCAGCGGGCCGCGCACCTGCCCGGCATGCTCGGCGGCGGCCGACTCGGCGCCTACGGCCTTTCCGAACCGGCCTCCGGATCCGACGCGGCCTCGCTGCGCACGAAGGCGGTGCGGGACGGGCGGCACTGGGTGATCACCGGCACCAAGGCCTGGATCACGCACGGCGGCATCGCCGACTTCTACACGGTCCTGGCCCGCACCGGCGGCGAGGGGCCGCGCGGGATCACCGCGTTCCTGGTGCCGGGCGACGCCGAGGGCCTGAGCGCGGCGCCGCCGGAACGCAAGATGGGGCTGAAGGGCTCACCCACCGCCCAGCTCCACCTCGACGGCGTGCGGATCCCGGACGCGCGGCGTGTCGGCGGCGAGGGGGAAGGCTTCGCGATCGCCCTGGCCGCGCTGGACTCCGGGCGGCTCGGGATCGCCGCCTGCGCGATCGGCCTCGCTCGGGCGGCGCTGGACGAGGCGGTCGCCTACGCGCGGGAACGGCGGCAGTTCGGGCGGCCGATCGCCGACTTCCAGGGGATGCGCTTCCTGCTCGCCGACATGGCGACCCGGATCGAGGCGGGCCGGGCCCTGTACCTGGCCGCGGCACGCCTGCGGGACGCGGGCCGGCCGTTCGCCCCGCAGGCGGCCATGGCCAAGCTGTACTGCACCGACGCCGCGATGCAGGTCACCACCGACGCCGTGCAGGTCCTCGGCGGCTACGGCTACACCGCCGACTTCCCCGTGGAGCGCTATCTGCGCGAGGCGAAGGCGCTGCAGATCGTCGAGGGCACCAACCAGATCCAGCGCCTGGTCATCGCCCGTCACCTCGTGGGTCCGGAGAGCCGCTGAACTGCCCCGGCCGCACCAGCGGGGCCACCAGCCGCACCCACTCCGGGTCGTGCCGGCCCGGCAGGGTGCGGCCCCGGTCGGCCCAGGCGCGCACCATGTCGCGGTAGATCGGCGGGTCCTGCGGGGGAGGCGGGGCCAGCGGAACCGTTCCTGCCGACACGGGGAAGAAGAGCTGGCGGTGACGCCCGGGCGCTGCTGAAGTAGTGGGGGTCATACCGGGGGCAACGCCCACACACCGGTCCAGGTCACCGGCTCGCTCGGTCGGGCGTGCGTTCGGGATGTGCCCCGGTTTTCCGTGCGGCGGACGTCTGGCCGCCGCGCCGCTGTCTGACGTACCGTCAAATCCCGTGCGTCCAGGGAGAGGTGCGCTCATGCCCGACGACCGTCCTGTGCCGCTCGACGAGTACCCCGTCCACCAGGTGCCCCTGTCGATGAAGCACGTCGCGACGGGCGACCGCAACGCCTACGACCGCTGCATCTTCCACGTCCTCGACCACCGGGGCCGCGCCCTGCTGATCGCCGGGCTCGGCGTGTACCCCAACCTCGGTGTGATCGACGCCTTCGCGACCCTGCGCCGGGGCGACACCCTGCACGCCGTCCGCGCCTCCGACGCGCTCGGCGACGACCGGATGCGGCTGGAGGTCGGCCCGCTGCGTGTCCTGGTCGAACGGCCGCTGCGGGACTTCGTGTTGAGCTGCGCGGCCGACCCCGACGACCCGGACGGAATGTCGTACGAGATCCACTGGTCGGCGGACTTCCCGGCGCTGTGGGAGCCGCATCACCAGCAGCGGCGGGGTGGGCGGCTGACGCTGGAGGGGAAGCGGTTCGTGCAGGCGGGACGGTGCGTGGGATGGCTGCGGGCGGGCGGTGAGGAGATCCGGCTGACGGCCGGCGCGTGGACCGGCACCCGCGACCGCAGCTGGGGTGTGCGACCCGTCCCCGGCGAGGACGGCGGGCGGCTCGCACAGGACCACCCGACCGAGGGCTTCCACTGGATCTGGTGCCCCGTCCGCTTCGACGACCGCTTCCTGATGATCATCACCCAGGAGGACGCCGACGGCCACCGCTCCCTGAACGACGCCACCCTCGTCCGCCCCGGCCGCCGCGACCGCCAACTGGGCTGGCCCCAGGCCGAGATCACCTACCGCTCCGGCACCCGCCATCCCGAGCGCGCCCTCATCCACCTGGGGGACATCCGCCGCCCCCTGAAACTGGAGGTCGAGATCCTCACCTCCTCCCCGCTCGCGATCGGCGCCGGCTATCCACCCGCCGACGAATGGCAGCACGGCACCTGGCGCGGCCCCGGCTGGATCGACCGCCGCGCCTACGACCTGACGCGGCCGCACCCCCTGGCCGCCTACGGCGTCACCGACCACGCGGCCCGCTTCCGCCTCGACGGTCAGGTCGGCCACGGCGTCTTCGAACACGGCTCGTTCGGCCGCCACGACCCGAGCGGCTTCACCGGCTTCGACTCGGTCGCGCCGTAGAGGAGTCGACGATGGCACCTCGGCCCCGGACCACCACCCGTGACCCCGATGATCTCGCGCGTCGGCTGACGGCCTGGCTCGGCACCCGGCTGCCCGGTGCCAGGGCCACCGCCGTCACCGTCCCCGCCGCCAACGGCATGTCCAGCGAAACCCTGCTCTTCGACCTCGACCACCCCCAACCCCCGTACCGAGCCTGCGCGTTGAGACTGGCGGCGGACCCGTCGGCGTACACCGTCTTCCCCGTGTACGACATGGCCCGCCAGTACCGCACCATGCGCCTGGTGGCCGAGCACACGGACGTGCCCGTGCCGAGGGTCATGTGGCTGGAGGAGGACCCGGAGCCGCTGGGCGCGCCGTTCCTCGTCATGGAACGGGTCGACGGCCGTGTCCCGCCCGACGTCATGCCCTACACCTACGAGGGCAGCTGGCTGCACGCGGCGAGCGACGCGGAGCGGGAGCGGCTGGAGGCCTCCACCGTCGGTCTCCTGGCCCGACTGCACGACCAAGTACCGCTGGACGACGCCGAGTTCCTCACCCTGCCCGGCGACGGGGACGCCCTGCGGCGGCACGTGCGGGCCCAACGCGCCTACTACGACTGGGTCGTCGACGGCCTCCCCCGCTCACCGCTCATCGAGGACGCCTTCGACCGGCTCACCGACCTGTGGCCCCGCCATCCGGGCACCCCCGTGCTGAATTGGGGCGACGCCCGTATCGGGAACGTGATCTACGACGGCTTCGAGCCCGCTGCCGTCCTCGACTGGGAGATGGCCGCCCTGGCCCCGCGCGAGGTGGACCTCGGCTGGACGGTCTACCTGCACCGCTTCTTCCACGACCTCACGGTCGCCTCCGGGCAGGACGGACTTCCCGGCTTCCTGCGCCGCGACCGCGTCGAGGAGCGGTACGCGCGGCTCACCGGCCACACGCCCCGCGACATGGACTTCTACACGCTGTACGCCGCGCTGCGGCACGCGGTCGTCATGCTGCGCGTCGCCTACCGGCAGGTCCACTTCGGCGAGGTCGCCGTCCCGGCGGATCCGGACACGCTGATCCTGCACCACGGCAGCCTGCGAGCCATGGTGCAGGGCAGCTACTGGAGGTGAGCCGGCTCGGCCGAGCGGAAGCGCTCAGGCGGCGTGGCGGCGCAGCACCGGCACGCGCATCGGGCGCGAGCCCGGGCCGCCGACGTGCGAGAAGGGCTGCATGCGCCAGTCCAGCCCCTGAGGGAGCGTCAGCAGGAGCGCGGTGTCCTGCTCCTGGGGCTCGAAGGACTCGTCCGCGGGACGCGCCTCGGACGCCGCGCGTCCCGTACCGGCGCAGACCGTGAGCCCGAACGGGTTCCACGGCGAGGCGCACAGCGCGTGCTCCGGCAGGACCTCCTCGTCCGCCAGCAGGGCGATGGGCTGCGCGCAGTCCGGGCAGATCACCCGGTACATCTCGAAGGTGTCGTACGCGTCGAACTCGTCGGCGCCGCCGGTGAGGTCGGTGTCGAGGCCGTCGGGTTCGACACCCTCCGGCTCGGGCTCGACGACAACGGGCTGGAACCGCTTGGGCGCGGTGCGACCAGGGCGCTTAAGACTCTGCATGGGATTCTCCCCCTCGGGCTGGGCCGTGAAGGCGCTGCGGCCTCGACCACAGCAAGCACTTCCCAACCCGTCTCTGCGGTAATCACGAGGACATCACGAAGCCCTCACAGGGCTTGTGGCGTTCGTCACATGCCCCGCGCAGATGCCCGTCCGGCCGCCCGACCCCCCATCCGGCTCACAGATGACGCCCAGCCACATCACAAACCGGGTATGACCTGGGCTGCATAGGTATACGAGGAGGTCAGAGGCACTGTAGGTTCTTGCGCATGGAGGAGCTGGACCGGCAGATCGTACAGCTGCTCGTCACGGACGGGCGGATGAGTTACACCGACCTGGGCAAGGCCACGGGCCTGTCCACATCGGCCGTGCACCAGCGGGTGCGCCGACTGGAACAGCGGGGCGTCATCCGCGGATACGCGGCCGTCGTCGACCCCGAGGCCGTCGGGCTGCCCCTGACCGCCTTCATCTCGGTGAAACCGTTCGACCCCAGCGCTCCCGACGACATCGCCGACCGCCTCGCCGGGGTGCCCGAGATCGAGGCCTGCCACAGCGTGGCCGGCGACGAGAACTACATCCTCAAGGTGCGGGTGGCCACTCCGCACGAACTGGAGGAGCTGCTGGGCCGTCTGCGGGCGCTCGCGGGCGTCTCGACACGGACGACGGTCGTCCTGTCCACCCCGTACGAGGCCAGGCCGCCGCGGATCTGAGGGGTCCGCGTGCCGGCCGGCCGGGGTGAGGCGCGAAACTGTTCCCCATGAGTGAGCGCACCCCCGAGCCGAAGACCGTCCTGCTCCGCCGAGGAGAGGTCCACAGCCCCGCCGACCCGTTCGCGACCGCGATGGTCGTCGAGCGCGGCCAGGTCGCCTGGGTCGGCTCCGAGGGCGCGGCCGACGCCTTCGCGGACGGCGTCGACGAGGTGATCGACCTGGACGGCGCCCTGGTCACCCCCGCGTTCACCGACGCGCACGTCCACACGACGTCGACGGGCCTCGCCCTGACCGGCCTCGACCTGTCGACCGCCCCCACCTTGGAGGCGGCCCTCGCCCGCGTACGGGACTTCGCCGCCGCCCGCCCGCAGGACAAGGTCCTGCTCGGCCACGGCTGGGACGCCTCCCGCTGGCCCGGCGGTCGGCCCCCGACCCGTGCGGAGCTGGACGAGGCCACGGCCGGCCGTCCCCTGTACCTGTCCCGCATCGACGTGCACTCGGCGGTCGTCACCACCGCCCTGCTCGATCTGACCCCCGGCCTGGGCCCGGTCGACGGCCCGCTCACCGCCGACGCCCACCACGCCGTACGCGCCGCAGCGTTCGCTGCTGTGACGCCCCGGCAGCGCGCCGAGGCCCAGCGCACCGCCCTCGCGCACGCCGCCTCCCTGGGCATCGGCTCGATCCACGAGTGCGCCGGCCCGGAGATCTCCTCCGAGGACGACCTCACGGAGCTGCTGCGGCTCGCCGCGCGGGAGCCCGCACCGCGTGTCGTCGGCTACTGGGCGGAGCGGGCCGAGGAGGGCGTGGCGAAGGCGCGGGAACTCGGCGCCCTCGGCGCGGCCGGCGACCTCTTCGTCGACGGCGCCCTCGGCTCCCACACCGCCTGCCTGCACGCCCCGTACACCGACGCCGCCCACACCGGAACCGCCTATCTGAGTGCCGACGAGGTCGCCGCCCATGTCACGGCCTGCACCGAGGCCGGACTTCAGGCGGGCTTCCACGCCATCGGCGACGCCGCCGTCGCCGCCGTGGTCGAGGGCGTGCGCGCCGCCGCCGACAAACTCGGCCTGGCCCGCATCCGAGCCGCCCGGCACCGCGTCGAGCACGCCGAGATGCTCACCCCGGAGACGATCGCCGCGTTCGCCGAACTCGGTCTGACCGCCTCCGTCCAGCCCGCCTTCGACGCCCTGTGGGGCGGCGAGGACGGTATGTACGCCCAGCGCCTGGGCGCCGAGCGGGCCCGAGCCCTCAACCCCTTCGCGGCGCTGCTGCGGGCCGGCGTCCCCCTCGCCTTCGGCTCCGACAGCCCCGTCACACCCCTCGACCCGTGGGGCACGGTCCGCGCCGCCGCCTTCCACCGCACTCCCGAGCACCGCGTCTCCGTCCGCGCCGCCTTCACCGCCCACACCCGCGGCGGCTGGCGCGCGATCGGACGCGACGACGCGGGCGTCCTGGTGCCGGGAGCGCCGGCGGACTACGCGGTGTGGCGCACGGACGAGCTGATCGTCCAGGCCCCCGACGACCGGGTCGCCCGCTGGTCCACCGACCCCCGCTCCGGCACCCCCGGCCTGCCCGACCTCACACCGGGCTCCGACCTGCCCGTTTGCCTGCGCACCGTGGTCGCGGGGCGGACGGTGTTCGTACGGCCGGGCGAGTGATCTCCCGGGGCGATGCGGGGCGGATCACCCGTCCGCACGCCGTGCCGCGACCTGTCGCCGATCCCCGCCTGACCTGCGCATTGCCGGAATACCCGCAGGCCAAACAGCTGTTGACAGCCGATGGCCGGGGGCCGGTAGGTTCGGCCGAGTCCACCACAGGACGCCCCGCCGGGAACATCCGCGCACTCGCCGCGGCGCCGCTGGGTCAGGGACGGCCCGCCGCACCGGCGGACCGCCACTGGGAGCCAGGCTCAGCGCCAGCGCCACGGCGAGGGAGCGTTCCGGCCGGTCGGGGAGGTGTGACCCGGGTGGGGCCCGGGCGCTCAGTAGACAACGGCTTCAGGTCGACCCGCAGCCAGCGGGCGCCAGGTCGGCCCGAAGGGCGCCGGGCCCCCATCCGCAGCACCGCGGGAGCTCACTCGTACGCAGTAGGCTCGTCCCCACAGGCCGAAAAGAGCATGTGTACCCCGCTTTTGTGAAAACGACACCACCATACGAACGTCCCGTCACGTCACCGCAGGCGGCGGCCACTATGGTGGTCCCCTGCGTACGGACTTGAAGGGGCAGTAGTGAACGACGGCGACGTGACCTCCGCGGCACAGGACCGGGTGAGGCGGTTCGGTCCGCTCGGTAAGGCCTTGGTGATCATCCCCACCTACAACGAGGCGGAGAACATCAAGGCCATCGTCGGCCGGGTGCGCGAGGCTGTCCCCGAGGCCCATGTTCTCGTGGCCGACGACAACAGCCCCGACGGCACCGGCAAGCTCGCCGACGAGCTCGCCGCCGAGGACGACCAGGTCCAGGTGCTGCACCGCAAGGGCAAGGAGGGGCTCGGCGCCGCCTACCTGGCGGGCTTCCGCTGGGGCCTCGACCGCGGCTACGGCGTGCTGGTCGAGATGGACGCCGACGGCTCCCACCAGCCCGAGGAACTGCCCCGTCTGCTCACCGCCCTCAAGGGCGCGGACCTCGTCCTGGGCTCCCGCTGGGTGCCGGGCGGCCGCGTCGTGAACTGGCCCAGGTCCCGCGAGATCATCTCCCGCGGCGGCAGCCTCTACTCCCGCGTCGCGCTGGATCTGCCCCTGCGCGACATCACCGGCGGCTACCGGGCCTT
Organism: Streptomyces aurantiaciflavus; assembly: GCF_049808595.1. Taxonomy (NCBI): domain Bacteria; kingdom Bacillati; phylum Actinomycetota; class Actinomycetes; order Kitasatosporales; family Streptomycetaceae; genus Streptomyces; species Streptomyces aurantiaciflavus. Next base: position 127,994 of record NZ_JBNCAQ010000019.1, read on the forward strand.
CCGCCGCGAGACCCTCGAGGGCCTCGGTCTCGACGAGGTCGCCTCCCAGGGCTACTGCTTCCAGGTCGACCTCGCCCGGCGCGCCGTCAAGGCCGGCTTCCACGTCGTCGAGGTGCCCATCACCTTCGTCGAGCGTGAACACGGCGACTCCAAGATGAGCCGCGACATCCTCGTCGAGGCGCTGTGGCGGGTCACGGCATGGGGTGTGGGGGAGCGGGTCGGCAAGATCGCGGGCAAGGGGGGCCGGCCGGACCAGCCGCAGTCCTCGGCCCCTGCCCCGGCGTCGCCGGAACAGCCGCACAGCAACGGCTGATCGACCGCTTATGCCGCACTGAGCCGGGTCCAGGCACACTGGGGGCATGACGACTGGCGCTCCGACTCCCACCTACCCCGCCCGCCCTCGGCGCTCCCGACTGCGGACGTTCCTGCCGCTCGGCCTCGCCGCGTGGCTGGTGCTGGAGATCTGGCTGCTCACCGTGGTCGCGGGCGCGGCCGGGGGGTTCACGGTCTTCCTGCTGCTGGTCGCCGGGGTCGTTCTCGGCTCGGTGGTGATCAAGCGGGCGGGCCGGCGGGCCTTCCAGAACCTGAACGAGGCCCTCCAGCGCGGCACACCCCCGTCCCGGGGCGGCGGCAACGGACTCATGATGCTCGGCGGCCTCCTGCTGATCATCCCGGGCCTGGCCTCCGACGCGCTGGGCCTGCTCCTGCTGCTCCCACCGGTCCAGAAGGCCGTCGGCCGCTACGCGGAACGCACGGTCGACCGCACACTGCGCGAGGCCGCACCGGGTTCCCTGGGCGACGCCTTCCAGCAGGCCCGCATGCACCGCCCCGACGGGAAGGTGGTGCAGGGCGAGGTGATCAGGGACGAGGAGCGGGGGAGGGACGCGGCTGGCGAACCGCGCCCGCCGTTGACGCGCTGAGCCGTCGGCAGCCGTTGGTCGGTACTTCTCGAAAGCCGGCCGGGCATCTCAGCCTGTCCGGCGTCCGAGGACGAGGCCTTCGGGCTCAGACGAGGCCCTCGGGTTCATGGGTGCTGGGGGCGAAGCCCCCACGACCGGCGACCCACTCCGCTCCGGCCCCACACAACGACCGCGGGCGCCGTACGTGAGATCACGTACGGCGCCCGCGGTCATGTGCGTGTGTTGTGTTCCGGCTTCCCGCTACGCGGACTTGCGGCTGTCCCGGGGATGCACCGCCAGGTTCATCGCTCCGGAACGCAGAACCGCCAGCCGCTCCTCGAGGACCTCTTCGAGTTCCTCACGGGTACGCCGCTCCATCAGCATGTCCCAGTGCGTACGCGCGGGCTTGGCCTTCTTCTCCTCAGGGCCGTCGCCGTCCACGAGGAGTGCCTGGGCTCCGCAGACCTTGCACTCCCACTCCGGCGGGATCTCCGCCTCGACCGAGAAGGGCATCTCGAAGCGGTGCCCCTTCTCGCATGCGTACTCCACGGCCTGGCGCGGGGCCAGGTCGATGCCGCGGTCCGTCTCGTAGCTGGTCACCACGAGGCGCGTGCCGCGAAGAGCTCGCTCACTCATGAATCGTGCCTCCCGGGCTTGTCGCCCACAGGACAGGTGTCGCTGTCGTCGTCATCCGGTCAACGTCCGGTCGGCGGTAAAGATTCCCGTTCCGAGTCCCGTTCCGGGTCATGCGTCGCCGTCGTAGCCGCAGCCTTGTCAACCAGTGCAGTACCCACCGGCGCCCGGTTTGTCACATCTGCAAGGAGATGTCACCCAGCGTTTCGGCATCTTTGACGCGCAGTAACGGTACGCCTGGCAGGCCAAACGCGTACACTACCGCCCTTTCCCGTTGAACGCTAAATCCTTTCCGGCACCGGATTACCGGCGTCGGCGATCGCCTGCCGCACCGGAACCCGCGCGAGCAGCGCGAACCCCAGGACGAAGAAGGCCACGAGGGAGATGATCGCGTCGCGATAACTCCCGGTCAGCTGGTAGGTCAGACCGAACAGCAGGGGGCCCAGCCAGCTCATCCCGCGGTCGCTCACCTCGTACGCGGAGAAGTACTCGGCCTCCTTGCCGGGCGGGACGAGGTGGGAGAAGAGGGAGCGGGAGAGGGCCTGGCTGCCGCCCAGGACCAGGCCGATCGCGGCCGCCAGCAGGAAGAAGCCGACCGGTGCTCCGGTGGGCAGGAAGTACCCGGCGCCCAGGGTGAGCGTCCATGCCACGAGCGAGCCGAGGATCGTGCGTTTCGCGCCGTACCGGCGGGCCAGCCGCCCCATCGTCAGGGCGCCCGCGACGGCCAGCACCTGGACGAGGAGGACTGCGCCGATGAGGGTGGACTGGCCGAGGCCGAGTTCCTCGGAGCCGTAGACCGAGGCCTGGGAGATCACGGTCTGGATGCCGTCGTTGTAGACGAGGTACGCGAGGAGGAAGGCGAGCGTCAGGGGGTGGCGGCGCATGTCGCGGATCGTCGCGGCGAGCTGACGCAGGCCGGGAGCGGTCGTCTCGCGCGCGGGCGACGGGCGGTCGCGCAGTCTGAGCAGCGGGACGAGCGTGAATCCGCCCCACCACAGGCCCGCCGAGGCCAGACAGATGCGCACGGCCGTCGACTCGGAGACGCCGAAGGAGTCGTGGGCGAGGTACAGGACCAGGTTCACGACCAGGACCAGCGAGCCGGCCGCGTATCCGAAGGCCCAGCCGCGTGAGGAGACCGCGTCGCGTTCCTCGGGCGGGGCTATCTGGGGCAGGTAGGAGTTGTAGAGCATCATCGCCACCGACTGGGCCGCGTTCGCGACGACGAGCAGCGCTCCGCCGAGGAGATAGCGGTCGCCGGAGAGGAAGAACATGCCCGTCGTGGCCGCGGCTCCGGTGTAGGCGGCGGCCCCGAGCAGGGGCTTCTTGCGGCCCGTGCGGTCGGCCGCGGCGCCCACCAGCGGCATCAGCAGCACGGCCACGATCACCGACAGGGACACCGAGTACGCGAAGAAGGAGCCCGCGCGGACCGGGACGCCCAGGGGGTGGACGTACCCGCCGGCGTCCGCGGCGTCCTCGGCGACCGAGGTCAGATACGGCCCGAGGAACACGGTGAGCACGCTCGTCGAGTAGACGGAGCACGCCCAGTCGTAGAAGTACCAGCCGCGCTGTTCGCGCCGGCGCCCCGAGGCGTCGTCGGACGCCGCCGTCCGCACGGTGTCGGTGCCCACCCGTGCCCTCGCTTCCCCGCTGCAGGTGCGCGCGAGGACCGAAGCGGGTGATCGGGGACGACCGGGGTCAGACCCAGACGCCCCGGTCCTCCAAGACCTTGCGCAACGTGTCGATGTGATCGGTCATGATGCCATCGACCCCGAGGTCCAGGAGCCGGTGCATCCGGTCCGGTTCGTTGATCGTCCACACGTGTACCTGCAACCCGCGCGCGTGGGCGGCGCGGACGAAGCGACGGTCCACGACCTGGATGCCCGACTGGGCCTCGGGCACCTGGGCGGCCACGGCCGACCGGCGCAGCGCCGCGGGCACGCCCCAGGACCGCAGCCGCAGGTTCAGCACGCCCCGGGTGCCGTACGACGTCGCCAGGCGCGGTCCGGCCAGCTGCTGGGCGCGCACGACGCGGGCCTCCGAGAACGAGCCGACGCAGACGCGGTCCCAGGCGTTGGCGCGCGCGATCAGATTGAGCAGGGGGTGGAGCGCCGGCTCGGCCTTGAGGTCGACGTTCCAGCGGGCGTCGGGGAAGGTCTCGAGGAGTTCCTCGAAGAGCGGGACCGGTTCCTTGCCCGCCACGCGCGCGTGCTGAACGTCCGCCCACGGCAGGTCGCCGATGCGGCCCGCGCCGTCGGTCACCCGGTCCAGCGTCGCGTCGTGGAAGGCGACGAGCTTGCCGTCCCGCGTGGCGTGCACGTCGGTCTCCATGTAGCGGTAACCCGCCTCGACCGCGCGCCGGAACTGCGCCACGGTGTTCTCCAGACCGTCCGCGGCCCCGCCGCGGTGCGCGAACGGGATGGGCCCCGGATGGTCGAGGTACGGGTGGCGCATGAGGGTGGTCACGGACGCAGTATCGCCCCCTGGGGTGACCCCGTGGCAACGACCGGGCTGCCGCCGGATGCCGACGGGACGGCGAACACCCGCAGGAAGAACTGGGCCAGCGGGCCGATCGACACCGCGTACAGCAGGGTGCCGACGCCGATCGTGCCCCCCAGGGCGAAACCGGTCACCACGACCGCCACTTCGACGGCTGTCCGCATCAGACGGATCGAGCGGCCGGTGCGCCGGTGCAGCCCCGTCATCAGACCGTCGCGCGGGCCCGGTCCGAAACGCGCCGCTATATAGAGGCCGGTGGCCACGCCGTTGAGGACGATGCCGGCGGGCAGCAGCGGCACACGGACCGCCAGGGTGTGCGCCTCCGGGACCAGGGCGAGCGTGCCGTCCATGGCGAGGCCCACCACGAAGACGTTGGAGACCGTGCCGAGGCCCGGGCGCTGACGCAGCGGGATCCACAGGAGCAGCACCCCGGCGCCGACCACGATCGACACGACGCCGATCGTCAGGCCGGTCAGCTCGGCGAGACCCTGATGGAGCACGTTCCACGGCTCCAGACCGAGACCGGCTCGTACGAGGAGGGCGGAACTCGCGCCGTAGAGGGCGAGGCCGGCGTAGAGCTGGAGGAGTCGGCGGGTGAGGCTGCCGTGCGACGGGCTGTCCTGTGGTGGCGGCGCGGACAAGTGGTCCCCCCGGTGGTGGTAGTGGCCTGACGCATGACACTCTGTGGCTTGGAAGCAAACGTCATCCATGGCCAATTCCGGGAAGGTGGACTGGTAATCATGGCGCAGTGGACTTCCGCGGTGGGAGCCGCGCAGCTCGCACGGCTGCTCAAGTCCCAGCAGGACCGCCCGGCGGGCCCGGGGACGCGTCGGCCGCCCGCCTACCGCGCGCTCGCCGACGGCATCCGGCTGCTGGTCCTGGAAGGGCGCGTCCCCGTGGCCGCCCGGCTGCCCGCCGAACGGGAACTGGCCCTTTCTCTGTCCGTGAGCCGTACGACCGTCGCCGCCGCCTATGAGGCGCTGCGCGCCGAGGGCTTCCTGGAGTCACGGCGGGGCGCGGGCAGCTGGACCGCCGTTCCGGCGGGGAACCCGGTCCCCGCGCGCGGTCTGGAGCCGCTGCCCCCCGAGGCCCTCGGCTCGATGATCGACCTGGGCTGTGCGGCCCTGCCCGCGCCCGAGCCCTGGCTCACCCGGGCCGTGCGGGGCGCACTGGAGGAGCTGTCCCCGTACGCCCACACGCACGGCGACTATCCGGCGGGTCTGCCCGCCCTGCGGGCGATGATCGCCGAGCGCTACACCGCGCGCGGGATACCGACGATGCCCGAGCAGATCATGGTGACGACGGGTGCGATGGGCGCCATCGACGCGATCTGCCATCTCTTCGGCGGGCGCGGCGAGCGCATCGCCGTCGAATCGCCCTCCTACGCCAACATCCTCCAGCTCATGCGCGAGGCGGGCGCCCGTCTCGTGCCCGTGGCGATGGCCGAGGGGCTCGCCGGGTGGGACATGGACCGCTGGCGCCAGGTCCTGCGAGAGGCCGCGCCCCGCATCGCCTACGTCGTCGCCGACTTCCACAACCCGACGGGCGCGCTCGCCGACGAGGACCAGCGCCGCCGGCTCGTCGAGGCTGCCAGGTCGGCGGGAACCGTGCTGGTCGCCGACGAGACGATGACCGAACTGTGGCTCGACGAGGAGTTCGAGGGCGGCGCGATGCCCCGGCCCGTCTGCGGCTTCGACCCCGCCGGGTCCACGGTGATCACCGTCGGCTCGGCGAGCAAGGCCTTCTGGGCCGGGATGCGCATCGGCTGGGTGCGAGCCGCTCCGGACGTCATCCGCAGTCTGGTCGCCGCGCGCGCCTACGCGGACCTGGGGACGCCCGTGCTGGAGCAGCTGGCGGTGAACTGGCTGTTCAGCACGGGGGGTTGGGAGCAGGCGGTGGACCTGCGCCGGCAGCAGGCCCGGGAGAACCGGGACGCGCTGGTCGCCGCGGTGCGGCGGGAGCTTCCGGAGTGGGAGTTCGCCGTGCCCAAGGGCGGGCTGACGTTGTGGGTGCGCGCCGGGGGACTGTCGGGCTCGCGGCTCGCCGAGGCGGGGGAGCGGGTGGGGGTGCGGGTGCCCTCCGGGCCCCGGTTCGGCGTCGACGGCGCCTTCGAGGGGTATGTGCGGCTGCCGTTCACCGTGGGAGGTGCGGTGGCTGACGAGGCGGCGGTGCGGTTGGCCGCGGCGGCGCGGATCGTCGAGAGCGGCGGGACGGTGGGGGCGGAGGGGCTGCGGACGTTCGTCGCGTGACGCGAGGGACGTCGGCGGGGGTGGCTGGGTTCGCCCGCCCGCGCCGACGGGGCGCCGCCCGTCCGCTCCGGCGCGGCCTACGAGCTTTCCGCGGCCACCGCCTCGGCCGGCACCGGCAGCGTCTCCCCGTCCGCCGGGGCCGTCCGCGCCGGCAGCAGGTCCAGCACGGCCTGCCGGTGCGCGTCGCTCGTCGCGTCGTCGTAAGGGTCCGGGGTCGCCGGTACCTGGAGGCGGTGCACCGGTCCGGTGCCCAGGCGGGCGTACCCCCGGCCCGGCGGGACGTGGTCGACGGGAGTGGTGTGCGGGCGTGCGCCCAGGATCGCCTCCAGCAGGTCGGCCGGAGCGGGGCCGAGCACGACACGCGCGCGCGTGTGCTGTCGTACGGCCTCGCTGAGGGTGTCCAGGCTGTCGAACTGCTCGGCCACGACCACCGTCACCTGGGCCGCGCGGCCGTGCCGGAGGGGGACCTGGAGGAGGGACTGCGGGTCCTTGCGGCCGTCCGCCTCGGCGAGGTGGGTGAACGCGGTGGGGCGGTCGAGCAGGATCCACAGGGGGCGCTTGGTGTCGTCCGGCGGCGGGTGGCCCGCCTGGCGGGCCTGGTTCGCGGCGATCAGCCGGCGTTCCGTCTCCTGTGCGGCCCATTCCAGGGCGGCCAGGGCCCCGGCCAGGCCGACCTCGATGCCCAGGACGCCGTCCCGGCCGGTCAGGCAGGCGTACTCGCCGGTGCCGCCGCCGTCGACGACGAGGACGTCGCCGTACCGGAGGGACTGGAGGGCGATGGAGCGGAGCAGGGTCGAGGTGCCGCTGCCGGGCCGGCCGACCACCAGGAGGTGGGGCTCGGTGGAGCGGATGCCGGTGCGCCAGACGACCGGCGGGACGTCACGCTGTTCCTCGCCGTGGGTGAGCGGAAGCGTGCGCGGGACCTGGGAGGGGTCGGTGAAGCCCAGGACCGTCTCGCCGGGCGCGGTCACGAAGCGCTGGGCGGTGATGTCGGTGGGGAGCGGGGGGAGAACGGTCACGGTGAGTGTGTTGCCCTCCTCGTCCCAGGTGAAGTGGTACTCGCGGCCCCGGCCGGACTTGGCCGACAGCAGATGCTCGACACGCGCGCGTGCCTCGGCCTCGCCGTCCGGGAAGTAGGCGGGGTAGCGGATCTCGAGGTCGGTGATCCGGCCGGAGCCGTCGAACTCGTACGACGCGAAGGCCTTCGCCCACTCGCCGCCGTGGGCGTAGAGGGGAGCAGGGTCCTCGGTCGTCGAGAAGTACGGCACCAGGGCCTCGTACAGGGCCTGGAGTCGCTGGGTCTGCGACTCGTCGGGGCCTTCGGGGTCCGGTGGGGTGCGGTCCCGGCCCTGCCAGGCCGCGGCCGCCATCAGCGTGGTGACGCAGAGCAGCGGACCGTACGGCATGAGCGCCACGACCAGGATCATCGAGGCCATCAGGAACAGCAGCGGCCCTCGCTTGTCCCTGGGGGTCTCGGCCCACTTGCGCCGCCCGGCCGAGGCCAGCCGGCGCAGACCGCGGGTGATGGTGATCAGTGGGTGGAGGACGTCGGTGGCGCTGTCGGCCGCCGTCCGGGCCAGCTCCCGGCTCCGGGTGATCTGCGCGCTGCCTGTGCTCAGGATGCGGGGGAGGGGACGCCGGGCCACTGCGGTCTCCTGACGGTGCGTACGGAAGGGAGGGTCGGCGGGTCGGCGGGCGGCGGCGTCAGAACTTGATGCCGCCGAGCAGGCTCGCCAGGCTCTCGCCGCCCGCCTTGATGCTCGGGGCGATGGCCGTGCTCGCCAGATAGAAGCCGAACAGGGCGCAGACGCAGGCGTGCGACGCCTTGAGTCCGTCCTTCCGGAAGAACAGGAAGACGATGATGCCGAGCAGGACCACGCCTGAGATGGACAGGATCATGTGAGTTCTCCTGGTTCATGGGGACAGTCACCCTGAGTACTTCCAGGCTCACAGGATGTATCTATACGATAAAAGGTGCAACTGGGTGAAATTCCGGAGTTTTCCCTCGGGTGGCGGAAGTCCTGACGGGCTGCCTGAGCAGCGGAGTTGCGGCGAACGGGTCTGACCGTGATCTTTGCCTGCGACGGGTCCCGGTATGTGCCCGCCGAGCCAGTACCCTGGCGATTCACCTGAACGGCTGTAACGAGAGGCGGTCCGGCCGATGAGCGAAGCCCCCGACCCCGAGGTCGTGGAGCTGGCGACCAAGATCTTCGATCTGGCCCGCCGGGGGCAGACCGAGGCGCTCGTGGCGTACGTCGACGCGGGCGTTCCGGCCAACCTCACCAACGACCGCGGCGACTCGCTGGTGATGCTCGCCGCCTACCACGGCCACGCCGAGGCGGTCCGGGCCCTGCTGGCCCGCGGCGCCGAGGCCGACCGCGTCAACGACCGAGGCCAGACCCCGCTCGCCGGGGCCGCCTTCAAGGGTGAGACGGAGGTCGTCAAGGTCCTCCTGGAGGCCGGCGCCGACCCGGCCGCCGGCACGCCCTCGGCGGTCGACACGGCACGGATGTTCGGGAGGGCGGAGCTCCTGGAGTTGTTCGGCGTGCAGTGACGCCGACCGCCCTGAGCAGGTAAAACGCAGGTTCTGAGCAGGCAGATCGACGACCACGGGGGAGGCGGTACGGGGCCGCCGGAAATTTCGGTCGCGGCAGGCTGAACTGCCGGGTCATCATGACGTCGTGATTCACGGACGCGATGGCTGGGCAGGTGTTGCCGCACCGCGCGGGCCGTGATGCGGTCCGCATGGGCCACCGACGAGAGGCAGAGGAAGATGGTCTACAACAAGCAAGAGACGGCGGGCGCCCCGACGTGTTGTCACGCGGCCAGGTAATGCGTGTTCCCCGGTTGCGTCGACGCTTGATGTGAGGCTGTTTCCCATGTTCGATCCGGTCATAGCGCCCAGCGGTACGCTGCTCGGCCTGCTCCAGCGGGGCCGCGGCGACGGCACACTGCACGCGCTCACCGCCCCCCGCCCCGAGGCGCTCGCGGCACTGAACCACTGTGTGCTGCGCGACCCCCGCCACGACTGGCAGGTGGAGAACCGCTCCCTGTACTACGCCCGTCTCTACCTCGACCTGAACGGCGAGCTGGACGAGATCGAGGCGCACCTCTTCGACGTCGAGGACGCCTTCGACACCGACGAGTCCCGGACGGGCCTCGCCCTCGCCGTCCTGGGCCACCTCGCCTCCTACGGCAGGCGCGACGCCCTCGAGCTGTTGCGCAGATACGCCGCGTCCGGGTCCAACTGGGCCTGGGCCCTCGACGAGCTCGCCCTGCGCGACGACGACGCGGGCCTACGCGCCCTGGCCGCGCCTGTCCTCGCCCGGTTCGCGACCGACGCCGAGGGTGAGGCCGAGCTGGCCGCCGCCGTACGGGACGCGTTCGAGCCACGGCCCTGGCGGCTGTGGGCCGAGGATCCCCGCGAGTACATCTCCACGCGCGTGCGTGCCGCTCAGGAGACCGGCTGTTTCGACCGCTGGCAGCGGCAGCTGAGTCCCACCGGCCCCCGCCCCGGCTGGAGCGTGCAGGCCGTCTTCGAGTGGGCCCAGCAAGGCGTCGAACGAGGCGCCGCACTCCATGTACCGGCCGCCCGCTGCCTCACCGCCGTGGCAGGGCCCGAGGACCGGCCGGAGATCGTGCGAGCGGCCAAGGACGGCACCGAGGGAGCCCGGTGCACCGCCCTGCGCTACCTCGCCGACAGCAACGATCCCGACGCCCTCGACCTGATCGAACAGGCCGTGGCCACCGGCTCGACGCCCGTCGTCGAGGCCGCCGTCGACGCCTTCGAACGCATGCGCAGCGTCGCGGCCGTCGACCGTGCCCGCGGCTGGGTCCACCGGCCCGACGCCCTGGGCGCCGCAGCGGGCCGCATGCTCGCCTGCCGGGGCGCGGCCCGCGACAGCGAACTGGTCCTCGGCGCCCTGCGCGAAGCCGTACGCGGCGAAGGCTGCGACGCACCCACGCTGTGGACCCTGGTCGACGGCGCCGGACGCCTCGGCATCGTCTGCGCGGCACCCGTCCTGCGCCACATCTACCGCGAGACCGCCTCGTCCCATCTGCGCGGGCGCTGCGCCCGCGCGCTCGCCGCCACCGACCCCTCCTTCGCCACCGGCTTCGCCGTCGAGTGCCTCTGGGACTGCGAGGAGACCACCCGCGAGATCGCCGCCCGGCACGCCGAGACCGGCGACGCCCGGGTCGTGGAACGGCTGCGTCGGCTCGCCGCCGACCCGGCCGAGGAGGCGGAGGTCCAAACGGCGGTACGCAGCCGGATCGGGCCGGACGCGGCCGCGATGTGATCCCCCGGATCGCGGTGTGCCCGCCGGGTGAACACGGGATGACCCGCGGGTCAGGTGCGCATGGACGCCGTCTGACCTGCGCGGGTGTGCAGCGCAACGCTCATGGGACGTTTGTCGTCCGGAAAGATCCACGTTGACGCGGCCACGTCCAGCGCGGCGACAACACCGGTATGCGTGTCGTCATCGTGACCGAATCCTTTCCCCCCGACGTGAACGGCGTGGCCCACTGCGCGCTCCAGACCGCCCGGCACCTCGTAGATCGCGGTCACCTTCCGCTCGTCGTCGCGCCGGCCACCGCCGCCGGCAGCGGGCCCGACGCCCAGGCGCCGTGCCCCGTCGTCCGTGTCCCCTCCCTTCCGCTCCCGGGCTACCCCCAGGTGCGCGTCGCCCTCCCCAGCCGACGCGTCGCCGCCGCCATCGTCGAACACCAGGCCGACATGGTGCATCTGGCCAGCCCCTTCATCCTCGGTGTGCGCGGCATGGCCGCCGCCGCCCGGCTCGGCATCCCGGCCGTGGCCGTCTACCAGACGGACCTGGCCGGATACGCCCGCACCTATGTGCACGCGGGCGAGGCGGCCGCCTGGCGCCGCATACGATCCGTCCACGCCGCCGCCGACCTCACCCTCGCGCCCTCCAGCTCTGCCCTGCACGACCTGGAGACGCACGGAATCCCCAGGGTCAAGCTGTGGCCGCGCGGCGTGGACACCGTCCGCTTCCGCCCCGACCTGCGCGACGACGCGCTGCGCCGCGAACTCGCCCCGAACGGCGAGGCGATCGTCGGCTACGTCGGACGGCTCGCCCCCGAGAAGCAGGTCGAACTCCTGGCCGGTGCCTGCGGCCTGGAGGGCGTGCGAGTCGTGGTGGTGGGCGACGGACCCAGCCAGGCGGGACTGGCCGAGGCACTGCCCGGCGCGGTCTTCCTCGGCCGGCGGACCGGTGACGAACTCGCCCGCGTCTTCGCCTCCTTGGACGTCTTCGTGCACACGGGCCCCTTCGAGACGTTCTGCCAGACCGTGCAGGAAGCCATGGCGAGCGGGGTTCCGGTCGTCGCGCCCGCCGCGGGCGGACCGCTGGACCTGGTCGCGCACGGGCGCACCGGAGTGCTCGTGCCGCCGCGCGACGCCGCCGCCGTGCGCGACGCGGTGGCCGCGCTGGTCGCCGATCCCGCCCGACGGGCCGCCTACGGGGCCGCCGGGCGGGCGACGGTCGAGGGACGCACCTGGGCAGCCGTCGGGGACCAGCTGATCGGCCACTACGCGGACGTGCTCGCCGCGCGGCGACTGGTGGTGGCCGCATGAGCGCCGCACTGCGCGGGCCGCTGCGGATCGTCCGGCTCGCCAACTTCGTCGCCCCCGCCTCGGGCGGGCTGCGCACGGCGCTGCGCGAACTGGGCAAGGGGTACCGCGCGGCCGGCCACGAGCCGGTCCTGATCGTGCCCGGTGAGCGGGCGAGTGACCGGGAGACCGAGCAGGGCCGCGTGATCACCCTGCCCGGGCCGCTGCTGCCCGGTACCGGCGGCTACCGCGTCCTCACCGACAAGCGGCGCGTCGCCCGCCTGCTGGAGGAACTGGACCCCGACCGCCTGGAGGTCTCCGACCGTACGACCCTGCGGTGGACCGGCAAGTGGGCGCGACGGGCCCGGGTGCCCGCCGTGATGGTGTCCCACGAGACCGCCGACGGCGTGCTGCGCACCTGGGGCGTGCCGGAAGGAGCGGCGCGACGGGCCGCCGACGCGCTCAACATCCGTACGGCGCACACCTACGCGCGCGTGGTGTGCACCACCGAGTTCGCCGAGCGGGAGTTTGTGCGGATCGGGGCCCGCAACGTGGTGCGCGCGCCGCTCGGCGTCGACCTCGTCGAACGGCACCCCGCGCTGCGTGACGCGGAGCTGCGGGCGCGCTACGCGCGCACGGACGAGGCGTTGCTGGTGACGTGCACCCGGCTGTCCGTGGAGAAGCGGCCCGGTACGGCCCTGGACGCGCTCGAGGCCCTGGTACGGCGCGGCCGGCCAGTGGTGCTGGTCGTCGCCGGGGACGGGCCGCTGCGGGGCCGGCTCGAACAGCGGGCGCGTGAGCGCGGGCTGCCGGTCACCTTCCTGGGGCACGTGTCCGACCGGGGTGCGCTGGGCGCGCTGCAGGCGTCCGCGGACGTGTGCCTGGCGCCGGGGCCTGCGGAGACGTTCGGGCTCGCAGCGCTCGAGGCGATGGCCTGCGGGACGCCGGTGGTGGTGAGTGCCTCGTCGGCGCTGCCCGAGGTGATCGGAGCCGCGGGGGCTGTCGCCGCCGACACCGGGGAGGCCTTCGCGGACGCGGTGGAGATGCTCCTGGAGCGGTCTGTCGCGGAGCGGCGTGAGGAGGCACGCGCGCGTGCGGAGTGCTTCGGGTGGGGGGCGGCGGTGGAGGCGTTCCTCGACGCGCACGATGCGACGGTGCTGTGCCGTCCTGACGGGGGCGGTGGGACGGGACCGTCCCGTTCTGGTGCGGGGGAGGGGGCGGTGCTGTCCCGTTCTGGTGCGGGGGAGGGGACGGTGCTGTCCCGTTCCGGCGCGGGGGAGGGGACGGTGCTGTCCCGTTCCGGCGCGGGCGATGCGACGGTACGGTCCCGTTCCGGTGCGGGCGATGCGACGGTGCCGGCCCATTCCGGCGCGGGCGATGCGACGGTACGGTCCCGCTCCGACGCGGGCGATGCGACGGTACGGACCCGTTCTGCCGTGAGCGACGCGACGGCGCCGTCCCGTCCCTTCGTGTCCGGAGGGCTCGGATGAGACCCGTCCGCTTCGTGGCCCTCGGGGACTCGCTCACCGAGGGCGTCGGAGACCCCATGGACGACGGGTGGCGCGGCTGGGCCGCGCTGCTCGCCGGCGGACTCGTCGGGGACGCCGAGGCCACCGGGGAGTCCGTCGAGTTCACCAACCTCGCGGTCAGCGGGGCGCAGACGCGGGACGTGCTGGAACGCCAGCTCCCGGAAGCGCTGGCGCTACGGCCCGACCTCGTCTCCGTCGTGATCGGTGTCAACGACACCCTGCGCTGCACCTTCGACATCCACGCCGTCGCCGCCCGGCTCGACACGGTGTACAGCGCCCTCACGGAGCAGGGCGCGGTCCTGCTCACGGCGTGCCTGCCCGATCCGGGCGCGATGCTCGGGCTGCCGGGAGCCCTCGCCCGTCCGCTCGCCCGGCGGCAGCGTGCGGTGAACTCCGTCGTCCACGCGCTCTCCGAGCGTCACGGGGCGGTCCACCTGCACGCCTCCGAGGGCGCCTGGCTGACGGACCGCGCGATGTGGAGCGCCGACCGGCTCCACCCCGGCGAGCGGGGGCACCGGCAGCTGGCACTGCGTTTCCACGCGCTGCTGGCCCAGGCGGGCCTTGCCGCCGGGGCCGCGCCTTCGCCGGAGCCGGAGTTCCCGGCGCCCACGAAGTCGGCGAGCCTGTGGTGGCTGGCGACCGCGGGCACCGGCTGGGTGGCCCGGCGGTGCACCGACCTGCTGCCCCAGCTGCTCGCGCTGGCCATGGACGAGATGCGCCACCGCGCGCGGGGCACGAGCGCCCGGCTCGACCTGCGGGCCTCCGCGGCGGTGTCGGCGGCGCTGGCCGCGCTGTCGGTGGCGGAGCGACAGCCGGACGCGGTGTAGCTGCGGCCGACGACGACTGGCGCGTCGCCGCGGAGGCTCAGCGGCGGCGTACGGCCATGAAGCGGATCGGCGTGCCCGGGACCGCCTGTGCGGTGGACGGGAGGTCGGCCGGGCGGACGACCCCGATCACCGGGTAGCCCCCGGTGGTCGGGTGGTCGGCCAGGAAGACGACCGGTCTGCCGTCGGGGGGCACCTGGACCGCGCCCAGCACCATGCCCTCGCTGGGGAGTTCGCCGGGTCGGGCGCGCTCCAGAACGGGGCCTTCCGTGCGCAGGCCGATGCGGTTGCTCGCTGACGACACGCGGTACGCGCGCGAGGTGAACGTGCGGACGGCGTCCGGCGTGAACCAGTCGTCGCGCGGACCCAGGGTCACGCGGAGGACGAGCTCGGCCGGAGGCGCCGGCTGCGGGGCGACGTCCACGCGTGCGTGCGGGACGAGGACGGGTCCCAGTGGCAGGACCGTGCCGTCCGTGAGGGGCGCCGGACCGAGACCGGAGAGGAGGTCCGTCGAGCGGCTGCCGAGGACGGGTTCGACGGCGATGCCGCCCGCCACCGCCACGTAACTGCGCACCCCTGAGACGGCCGGCCCGACCTCCAGCAGCGCACCCGCGGGCACGTACACGGGCGCGCCCCAGGCAACCGCCCGCCCGTCCACCGTCACCGGGCAGGGCGCGCCGCCCACGGCCACGGTGACGGTCGAACGGGGGCGTACGGCACAGCCGTTGAGCGTCGTCTCCAGGACGGCCGCGTCGGCCGGGTTGCCGACCAGCCGGTTGACGAGCGCCGCCGCGGGCGCGTCCAGGGCGCCGGAGCGGGGCACGCCGAGGTGGGCATGGCCGGGGCGGCCGCCGTCCTGCACGGTGGTGAGCGCCCCGGCGCGGACGACGGCGAGTGCGCGGTCGCTCATGCGGCGCGCTCCGGAACGAACCGCACGCGCGCGCCCGGCGTGAGCAGCGCGGCCGGCACGCGCGCGTGGTCCCACAGCACCGCGTCCGTGGTGCCGATCAGATGCCAGCCGCCCGGCGACGAGCGCGGGTAGACGCCCGTGTACGGGCCCGCCAGTGCCACCGAACCGGCCGGCACGGCCGTGCGCGGAGTGGCCCGGCGCGGGACGTCGTAGCGGGGTGGCAGGCCCGTGAGGTAGCCGAAGCCGGGCGCGAAGCCGCAGAAGGCGACGCGGAACTCGGTGGCCGCGTGCACGCGGGCCACCTCCCGTTCCGGCACACCCCAGTGGGCGGCGACGTCCGCGAGGTCGGGACCGTCGTAGCGCACCGGCAGTTCGATCACCTCGTGCGTGTGCGGGGGAGCGGGCGGGAGGTCGGTCATGGTGAGTTCGGAAACCCAACGGACCGGGTCGTCCAGGCCGTCGAGGAGGACCGTACGGGCCGCCGGGACGATCTCGCGGACGGCCAGCGAGCCCTCCGCGCGCCGCCGCAGCAGCTCCGCGTGCAGGGCCTGGGCCTCCTCGCCCGAGTCCACCTCGACGAGCAGGGCGTCCTCACCCACGGGCAACGCCCTCATGCGAAGGCCTCCACCCGCACGCCCGCCTCCTCCAGGCGACGCCGTACCCGGCGGGCCAGCTCCACCGCGCCGGGCGTGTCGCCGTGCAGGCAGAGGGAACGCGCGCGTACCTCGATGCGCGCGCCGGTGTGGGAGACGACCGTGCCGGACCGAGCCAGCCCCACCGACCGTTCGACGACGGCGTCCGGGTCGGTGACCACGGCCCCGTCCTGCCCGCGCGGCACGAGCGTGCCCTGCTCGGTGTACGCGCGGTCCGCGAACGCCTCCGTGACGGCCGGCAGGCCCGCCTTCGCGGCCAGCTCCAGCAGACGCGAGCCGGGCAGCCCGAGCACGGGCAGCGCGGTGTCGGCGAGGAGCACCCCGTCGACGACCGCGCCCGCCTGCTCCTCGTCGTGCACGACCCGGTTGTACAGCGCGCCGTGCGGCTTGACGTACGCCACGCGCGCGCCCGCCGCCCGCGCGAACACCTCCAAGGCGCCGATCTGGTACGCCACCTCGGCGGCCAGTTCGGCGGGCGGCACGTCCATGGCGCGCCGCCCGAACCCGGCGAGGTCCCGGTAGGAGACCTGAGCGCCGATCGTCACACCGCGCTCGGCCGCCAGCTCGCACACCCGCCGCATGGTGGCCGCGTCCCCGGCGTGGAAGCCGCAGGCCACGTTGGCGCTGGTGACGACGGACAGGAGCTGCTCGTCGTCGGTCAGCCGCCAGCGGCCGAAGCCCTCGCCGAGGTCGGCGTTCAGATCGATCGCGGTCATGGATCCTTCGTGTCTCCTTCTCAGGCCACGCGGTACTGGTCGTCGCGGGCGTCGGTGAGGAACATCTGTCCCGGGGCGTGGGTGAGCGCGAACGGCGGGCGCGAGGCCGTCACCGCGGCCTGCGGGGTCACTCCGCAGGCCCAGAACACCGGGATGTCGTCCGGTTCGGCGTCCACCGGATCGCCGAAGTCGGGCCGGCCGAGGTCGTCGATGCCCAGTCCCGACGGATCGCCGCAGTGTACGGGGCTGCCGTGCACCGCCGGGAGCAGACTGCTCTCCCGGATCGCCGCCGCCAGGTGCTCCGGCGGCACCGGGCGCATGGACACCACCATCGGCCCGCGCAGCCGTCCGGCCGGACGGCACTGACGGTTCGTCACGTACATCGGGACGTTGCGCCCCTGCTCGACGTGGCGGACCGGAACGCCGGCCCCGGCCAGCGCCCACTCGAACGTGAAGCTGCACCCGATCAGGAACGTCACCAGGTCCTCACGCCAGTACGCGCGCACATCCGTCGGCTCGTCCACCAGCTCGCCGTCCCGCCACACCCGGTAGCGCGGCAGATCGGTGCGCAGGTCGGCCCCCTCGGCCAGCACGGTCGTCCAGGAGCCGGCGTCCGTGACGTCGAGCACCGGACACGGCTTCGGGTTGCGCTGGCAGAACAGAAGCATGTCGTACGCCCAGTCCGCGGGCACCGAGATCAGGTTGGCCTGGGTGTGGCCCGCCGCGACCCCGGCCGTGGGCCCCGTCAGCCCGTCCCGGAAGCGGGACCGGGCGGTTTTCGGGCTCCACGCGTGCGCGTGCTCGTCGACGAGGGTCAGGGGACGGTCATCCATGTAGGTGGGACGGTTCACTCCAGTTCCTTCCCGCGCGTCTCCGGAAGCCCCAGCAGCGCCAGGGCCGCGAGGCCGTAGCCGACCGCGCCGAAGACCAGCGCGCCGCCCACGCCCCAGCTGTCGGCCAGGAAGCCGACCGTGGTGGGGAAGACGGCGCCGACGGCGCGGCCGGTGTTGTACGTGAAGCCCTGGCCCGTGCCCCGCACGGCCGTCGGGTACAGCTCGCTCAGGAAGGACCCGAAGCCGCTGAAGATCGCCGACATGCAGAACCCGAGCGGGAAGCCGAGGACGAGAAGCAGGGTGTTCGCGCCGCTCGGGATGTTCGCGTACGCCAGGATGCAGACCGCCGACAGCAGGGCGAACAGCCAGATGTTGCGGCGCCGGCCCAGGCGGTCGGTGAGGTGGCCGCCGGTCAGATAGCCGAGGAAGGCGCCGGAGATCAGGAACGTCAGGTAGCCGCCCGTGTTGACCACCGACAGCCCGCGCTCCGTCTTCAGGTACGTCGGTACCCACGTCGCCAGGGTGTAGTAGCCACCCTGGACGCCGGTGGAGAGCAGGCCCGCGAAGATCGTCGTGCGCAGCAGGCGGCCCCGGAAGATCGCCCGGAACGACCCCTTCCCGGCGCTGCGCTCGCGCGCGGCGACCGCCGTCGGCGCGTCCTGCACGCGGCGCCGCAGCCACACCACGAGCAGCGCGGGCAGGGCGCCCGTCCAGAACATCACACGCCAGGCCAGGTCGTCGCCGAAGACCGAGAAGACCACCGTGTACACGACGGCCGCGAGCCCCCAGCCGACGGCCCACGAGCTCTGGATCGCGCCCAGGGTGCGGCCGCGGTGCCTCGCGCTCGCGTACTCGGCGACCAGGATCGCGCCGACCGCCCACTCGCCGCCGAAGCCGAGGCCCTGGAGGGCGCGGAAGAGCAGCAGCGTCTCGTAGGTCGGAGCGAAGCCGCAGGCGACGGTGAACACGGCGTACGTGATCACCGTGATCATCAGGGCCCTGACCCGGCCGATCCGGTCGGCCAGCACGCCCGCGACGGCGCCGCCGACCGCGGACGCGGCCAGCGTGACGGTGGTGAACAGACCGGTCTGGCCGCTGTCCAGGCTGAAGTACGCCGCCAGCGCGACCATGCTCAGCGGCAGCGTGAAGTAGTCGTAGGAGTCGAGCGCGTAGCCGCCGAACGCGCCGGCGAAGGCGCGGCGGCCGCGCGGGCCGAGGGCGCGCAGCCAGCCGAACGCGCCGTCGTCATGGGCGTGTTCGGCGGCCGAGGGGTGGGTGTCGGTGGGCAGGGCCTGCGGTGGAGGGGTCGTGCTCATGGGGCACCTCGCAGAGCGATGACGGAGGGTGCTGGGGACTGAGCCGTGCCGTGCGGAACCAGGGGGTGCGGGAACTGTGCCGTGCGGGAGCGGTGGCGCCGCGGTGGGGACGGGGCGATGCCGTGCGCAGCAAGGTAGAGGATCGTTGAACGATCCTTCAATACCCCTGTTGTTTCGTTCTCCTGTCTGCGGTTGAATTCCGGGCATGGCAGAGCAGCTGGCGGGACTGGCCGACGACCGCGCCCTCCTGGGCCGCACCAGCACGGCCGAGCGGGTCTCGGACATCCTCAGAAGCCGTATCGCCGAGGGCTATTTCCCGCCAGGCACACGCCTGTCGGAGGACAGCATCGGCGGGGCGCTCGGCGTCTCTCGCAACACGCTGCGCGAGGCGTTCCGGCTGCTCACCCACGAGCGTCTGCTCGTCCACGAGTTGAACCGGGGCGTGTTCGTCCGGGTGCTGACCGTCGAGGATGTCGAGGACATCTACCGCACCCGCACACTCGTCGAGCGCGCGGTCGTACGCGGGCTGGGGGAGCCGCCGTACGCGCTCGAGAGTCTTCAGGCAGCCGTCACGGAGGGTCAGGTGGCGGCCGTCGAGAATGACTGGAAAGGGCTGGGCACCGCCAACATCCACTTCCACCGCGAACTGGTGGCGCTCGCCGGCAGTGCCCGCACCGACGAGCTGATGCGCAGTGTCTTCGCCGAGCTGCGTCTCGCCTTCCATGTCGTCGACGACCCCCGGCGGCTGCACGAGCCGTACCTCATGCGCAACCGCCAGATCCTCCAGGCACTGCAGGCGGGCGACAAGGAAGAGGCGGAGCGGCTGCTCGTGGTCTACCTGCGGGACTCGCTGGAGCGGGTCGTCGAGGTGTACCGGCGGCGGGTGGGCGACGAGGGCCGACGCGTCGACTGAGGCCAGGGCGTCGGCCGAGGCCGTCTCGCGCCTCTGTGACGGCGGTCGCTTCTGCGTCGTTTGGGTCGATGTCAGACCGAGGACCTAGTCTGTGCACCGTGACTTCGCCTGCATCGACGGACCGTGTTCCGCCCCAGCTCAGCGCGGGGCCGCGCCCCGCCACGGGCCCGGCCGCCGACGAGGGACTGGCGCGGCGGCTGCGCGCGCTCGCCTGCACCGCCCCCCTCCACGACCTCGACGCACGCAAGGCCAACCTCGCCGGTGAGTACGCGGTGTACGGCATGGCGGAGATCGCCCTCGCCGCCATCGACCTCGTCACTCTCAACATGGACTTCGACACCGGCGCCGACCACGACCAGATAGTGGCCCGCCTCATCCCGCGCATCGCCGCCCAGGCCCCGCAGCGGCCCGCCGAGGAGCACGAGCGCGTGGCCCGCTGGGTCCTGGAGAACCTGATCAACGTCGGCAGCGTCGACCGCGGCTTCCGCGCCGTGTACGGCACCTTCGCGCCGGACGGCACCTACGTGCGCCGCGACTACGACTTCAAGCTGATCGAGGAGGTCCCCGGGTACGGCGGCGCCGTCTATCTGCGCACCACGGACGAGGCCGTCAACGTCCTCGTCGGCGCCCTCGACACCGACGTCACCAGCGCGCAGATCGCCGCCGAGGTCAAGCTGGAGGTCCTCATCCGCCGCGGCCGCCTCGCCGACGCCCAACTCGCCGCCGAACAGGCCCGCTACCGGACCGTGCAGTACTCGGAAACCCTGCGCAGAGCCCTGGAGGCGACCCGGCGCAACGTGCGTGCGGTCGACTGGCTCAACGCCGTACCCGACATGATCGCCGAGGCCCTCGACCACGTGGCCGACCGCTACCGCCACGAGAACGCGATCCTCACCAACATCCGCAAGGCCCGCGACGAGTCCGAGGACCCCGAGCACAAGCGGCGCGCCGCGGAGCTCGTCGACATCGTCAAGGACTGCATCCGGCGGCACACACAGCTCCAGTCCAGGCTGCTGGAGGCGGGGCCCCTGTTCCGCGCCGAGCAGGACCGGCAGGCCTTCGCCACGCCGATGACGACGTCGGGGATCGACCTGTACGGGCATCTGGTCGCCCCCGTGCTGCCGTTGCCGCTGGAACAGGCGGTTCGGGTGACCGACGCCTTCTTCGCGCGCGGGACCGGGATGCGCACACCCGTGTCCGTGCGGGTCGGTGATCTCGTCGACCTGTTGCTGACGCCGCCGGTCGAGCGCGAACACCTCGGGGCGGAGATGCCGGAACCGGACCTGATCGCGACACCGGACGACAGCCGGTTCAGCGAGGAGCAGCTGGCCGCGGCGATGGAGTTGCTGGATCTGCCCGCCGACGCGCCGCGGAGGTTGTCGGGGCTGCTGGCGGAGGCACGGCGTACCGATCCCGATCTGCCGTACCTGGTCGCGTTGTTGGCGGTGCACGCGGCGAGCCCGGCCGTCGGCACCGCGTACCGGCAGGGCGAGGAGAAACTGCTGTTCGCCGTGGACGACGGGACGGAGCTGGACGATCCCGAGTTCGGTGGAGCCGACCTCATAGTCGGCACGGCCCTGCTGGACGCGGCCGGTATGGCCGCCGACCGGACGGAAGCAGCATGAGCCGGGCCGGGAACCGTATGGACGAGCACGACCGCAGCAAGGAGCCGAAACCGTGACCGAGCACGTCGACCGGAGTGAGCCCGAGGCTGCCGCCGTACCGGTGGCCGCCGCCGTCACCCCCGCCGACGCCGCCGACGCGGCGCGGCTCGTCGCCCTCGGGCTGCAGCCCAAGTTGCAGCCCGCGCGTGATCAGGAGTACGCGCAGCTGCTGCGGCGGTACCGCGACGACCCGGCGTTCGCGCGGCTCGCCGACGCCGTGGCCACGGGGCTCGGGCTGGTCGTGCTGGAGGTGTCCCCGCGCGCGGGGATGGCGGTGACCGCCGCCGAGGACTCGGTGTTCGCCGTGCGCATGGGTGACTACGCGCGTCGCACGGCGGCCGACTCGGGGGACCGGTTCCTGCACGGGCTCGCGCATCTCGCCGTCGCCGCGATGGCCTTCCCGCGGCCCGAGGACCTGGCCGACGACGGATACATCGGACGGGTCAGCGTCAACGGCGTCGACGCCTTCGTACGGCAGGCCTGCCGTCGGCTGGAGGAGCGGGCGGAGGAGCAGGGTGAGAACACCGACCCGGCCAGCGACGCGCCCGGCCTGGAGGCCGCCTGGCGGATCTGGGCCAGACGCAGCGCCACCGGCGCCACCAAGGACGCGCGCAGACTCGCCGGTTCGACGACCGGCATCGTCGGCAAGGCCGTCGCCTTCCTCACCGACTCCGGGTTCCTCCAGCGGACCGGTGACGACAACGGCGGGACCTACCGGACCACGGCCCGCTACCAGCTCCAGGTGCGGGACATGGCCGGAAGCGCCGCCATGGCCGAGCTGCTCGAACTGGGCGTGGTCCCGGTCACGGACGGCACACCGACGCTGCTGCCCGCCGACGAGACCGACGAGCTCGTCGCCGACGCCGGGCTGCCGTTCCACTCCTGAGACCCCCTGATCCACCGCATCTTTCCGAAGACTTACGAGAGTCCGCCATGTACGAGCTGTCCCGGGTCCGCCTCTACTCCATCGGGCCCGCCGGTGCGCGCTACGCCGACACCGTGCTTGACCTGCGGGGCGTGGGCGACGTCGTGCCCGACCCCGCCCCCACACAGGCGGAGTTCTTCGAGGAGGAGCCCGTCGGCCCGCCGCGCCGGCCCGCGCCCGCCGGCGTGCTCTTCCTGGAGAACGGCGGCGGCAAGTCCGTCCTGCTCAAGCTGATCTTCTCCGTGATGCTGCCGGGGCACCGCAACACCCTCGGCGGCGCCAGCTCCGGCGTGCTGCGCAAGTTCCTGCTCGCCGACGACTGCGGGCACGTCGCGCTGGAGTGGCAGCACGTGCTGACCGGCGAGTGCGTGGTGGTCGGCAAGGTGAGCGAGTGGCGCGGGCGGCAGGTGTCCAACGACCCCCGGAAGTTCGCGGAGGCCTGGTACTCGTTCCGGCCCGGCCCCGGACTCACCCTCGACAACCTTCCCGTCGCCGAGTCCACCGCCGTACGGCCGCCCGTCGAGGGCCAGTCGGGGGCGCAGGGACGGCGGCGGACCATGAAGGGGTTCCGGGACGCGCTCACCGAGGCCGGCAAGGCGTATCCGCACCTGGAGGTGCACTGGGAGGAGATCCACGACCGATGGATCGAGCACCTCGGGGATCTGGGCCTCGACCCCGAACTCTTCCGCTACCAGCGGGAGATGAACGCCGACGAGGGTGAGGCCGCCGGTCTCTTCGCGGTCAAGAAGGACTCCGACTTCACCGACCTGCTGCTGCGCGCGGTGACGGACACCCGGGACACCGACGGGCTCGCCGACCTCGTCAGCGGTTTCGGCAACAAGCTGGGCCGGCGTGCCGAACTGATCGCCGAACGGGACTTCACCGCCGGTTCGGTGGACCTGCTCGGGCGGATCGTCGAGGCCGCCGACACGCGGGCACGCGCGCGGGACATCCACACCGGCGCGGAGCGGCGTACGCGCACGCTGGCGCGGCGGCTGTCCGCGCGGGGCGTGCGGGAGCGCGTGCGCGCCGCCGACCTCGCCCAGCGGGTCACGGCCGCCGCCTACGCCGTCACACACTCCGAGGGAGCACGCGAGCGCAGCGCCCTCATCGCCGCCGAACTCGCCTTCCGCCACGCCTCCCTGGCGCTGACCGCCGCCGAGAAGTCCGCCGCCGCACAGAAGCGCGAGCTTGCCGACGCACGCACCCTGCACTCCGCCTGGCAGGCCGCCGAGGCCGTCCTGCGCCACCGCGCCGCCGCCGACCGGGTCACACGCGTGTCCGCCGCCATCCAGGAAGCCGAACGGGACGCCGCCCCGGCCCTCGCCGCCCGCGCCAAGGCCGCCGTCGACCTCGTCCGGGCCCTGCACGCGGCCGCCGAGAGCGCCGAGACCCTCGCCAACGAGGAGGAGGAGCGCTCCGCCGCGCTCCAGGAGGTCAGCGAGTCCGCGTACCGGGACTCCACGTCCGCCGCCACCGAGGCGCAGCGCGCCCGCAGCGAGATCGGGCACCTGCGCCAGCGTCTGACCGAGGTCGAGCAGGAGACCGCCGAGGCCGTCCGCGCAGGCTGGCTCGACGACAGCGCCCCCGACGCCGACCCGGCGCGCGCGGCCCTCGCCGCCAGCGACGCCGAGAAGACCGCCGTCGCAGCCTGGGACACCGCCCGCGAGGCCTCCCGCAGGGCGGGCGAGCACGCGCGCGAGGCCGCCTCCGCCGAGTCACGCGCCGAGCTCACCGCGGCCCGCGCGGCGGACGCGGCGACAGCCACGCAACGGTCGTACGAGGCCGAGCGGCGGATCGCCGAGGCGCTGGCGAGCGAGGAACGGCTGGCGGAGCTGCTGAGCGTGACCGGCGGCAGCGCGCGCCCGATCATCCCGCAGCCCCGCCAGGGCAGCGAGACGGCCGACACCGGTCTGACCCCCGAGGATTTGGACCGCTACGCCGACGAGCTGCGGGAACTCCTCGACGACGCGGTGTCCTCCGCCGAGCGGCAGCTCTTCGAGCTGCGGACCGCAGCCGCCGACGACTCCCGTATCCTCGGCGCGCTCGGCGACGGGGGGCTGCTGCCGCCCGGCCCCGACGTGCTCGCAACGGTCGAGTTCCTCGGGGAGCACGGCATCCCCGCGCTGCCCGGCTGGCGCTATCTCGCCCAGGCCGTCGACCCCGCCGACCACGCGCGTGTGCTCGCCGCCCGGCCGGAACTCGTCGACGGCGTGATCATCACCGACCCCGCCTCGCACGCACGCGCGCGTGAGGCGCTCACCGACGCCGCCCTGCTGCCCCGGTCCGCCGTGGCGGTCGGCACGGCCTCCGCCCTGCTCGCCCCGACCCCCGCGCCCGACGCCGACACCGGCCGTCACCAAGACGTATTCCTCGTACCGCCGAACCCGGCCATGCACGACGAGCACGCCGCCGACGAGGAGCGGCAGGCCCTGCGGGCGCGGGCGACGGAGCGGGACGAGGAGATCCGGCGGCTCGCGGCCCGGCTCGGCAAGGACCGGGAACTGGCGGCGCGGCTCGCCTCCTGGCGCACGGGCTGTCCGGCGGGGCGGCTGGTGGAGTTGGCGGAGGCCGCTCGCGAAGCGGATTCCTTCGCCGAGGAGGCCGAGGCCGAACTGGCCGAGGCGCGGACCGCGCGGGCGGAGGCCGACGAAGCCGCCGCTGAGGCCGCGCAGGTGCGCGACGAGCACCAGGAGGCCGCACAGAAGGCCCGGCGCGCCGCCGACGCCCTCGCCGGGCTCGCCTTCCGGCTGCGCGAACGCGCCGGCTGGCAGGTCAAGCTGCGTGAACTCGCCGACGAGGCCACCGAGTCCGAGGCCCGCGCCCAGGCCTGCCTGGAGCGTGCCCGCGCCGCCGACGAGGACCGCCGCGCCGCCCAGCGCGCCGCCGACGACGCCCGCCGCACCGCGCGTGCGCTGCGCGCCGAGCGCTCCGAGATCGCAGGCGCCCCCGACGACGTACCGGAGGACGACGCGGACGCGCCCAAGGCGTCCCTGCCCGCTCTGCGGGAGGCCTATCGCGCCGCCTCACAGGTGTACGAGAAGGTCGGTGTCGGCGCCGATCTGCGGGCCGAGCAGGCGCGGGCGGAGAGCGACGAGAGTGCCGCGCGGGCCGAGCTGGACCGGCTGAGCAACAAGGTCCGCACGCGCGCGGAGCAGCTGCTCCAGTCGCCCGACGGTTCCGACGGGCCGTCCCGGCAGGCCGCCGCCGCGCGCGCGGAGGAGCTGGTCCAGCTCCTGGAGACCAGGATGTCCAGCGCCAGCGAGCAGCTCGGCCGGCTGCGCGGCGAGGCCGAGCGGCACGCACCCGAGGACGGCGAGGCCCACACCGAGCTGCCCGAGGAGCTCCAGCCGCGCGACGCCGAGCACGCGCAGGCGCTGCTGCGCACCGCCACGGCCGAACTGGCCTCCCGCACCGAGGCGTTGAGCCAGGCCCGCGAGGCGCACACCGAACTCCTCGACGCCCACCGGGCCGCCGAGGACGCGGCAGGCGGCTTCGACGAGATCGCCGCGATGCTCCGCGACCTGCTGCGCGAGCACACTCCCGAGGATGACCAGGAGGAGCCGGAACCCTACCCCGGCACCCTGGAGGAGGCCCGCCAGTCGGCAGCCGAGGCCCGGCGCGCGCTGCGCGGCTGCGCCGCCGACCTGTCCGCCGCCGAGGCCTCCGTACGAGAGGCGAGTGACGTGCTCGTCCGGCACGCCAACTCCACACGCTACGAGCAGGTCCGCACCCCCGCCCGGCAGCAGATCCGTGAGCTGCCCGCCTCCGCGCTGCCCGAGCATGCCCAGAAGTGGGCGGACGCCTTCGCGCCCCGACTACGGGTCCTCACCGACGAGTTGGAACAGCTCGAACGGAACCGCGACTCGATCGTGGACCGGCTCAGAGGGCTCGTCGAGTCCGCGCTCGCGACCCTGCGGTCCGCGCAGCGGCTGTCCCGCCTCCCCGAGGGACTCGGCGAGTGGTCGGGGCAGGAGTTCCTGCGCATCCGCTTCGAGGAACCCGACCAGGCCACCCTCACCGAGCGGCTCGGCGAGGTCATCGACGAGGCGACCCGGGCCGCCGTCAAGAAGAACTCCGACCTGCGGCGCGACGGCATGTCCCTGCTGCTGCGGGGCGTGGCGGCCGCGCTGCAGCCCAAGGGCGTCGCGGTGGAGATCCTCAAGCCGGACGCGGTGCTGCGCGCCGAGCGTGTCCCCGTCGGGCAGATGGGCGACGTGTTCTCCGGCGGTCAGCTGCTGACGGCGGCCATCGCCCTGTACTGCACGATGGCCGCGCTCCGCTCGAACGACCGAGGCCGGGACAAGCACCGGCACGCGGGCACACTGTTCCTCGACAACCCCATCGGACGCGCCAACGCCACCTACCTGCTGGAGCTCCAGCGGGCCGTCTCGGACGCCCTCGGCGTCCAGCTCCTCTACACCACAGGCCTGTTCGACACGACCGCCCTGGCGGAGTTTCCACTGGTCATCCGGCTGCGCA
Source organism: Streptomyces aurantiaciflavus (assembly GCF_049808595.1). Classification (NCBI taxonomy): domain Bacteria; kingdom Bacillati; phylum Actinomycetota; class Actinomycetes; order Kitasatosporales; family Streptomycetaceae; genus Streptomyces; species Streptomyces aurantiaciflavus. The sequence continues at coordinate 154,608 of NZ_JBNCAQ010000019.1, forward strand.
ACGACGCCGACCTGAGGGCCGGCCTGAAGTACATCAGCGTCGAGGAACACCTCCGCCCGGGACTGCCCCAGCCGCCCCAGGCAGGCGAGGCGGTACACAGCGAGATCACGGCGACGAGGATGTTCAAGCGGCCCGCTCCGACAGCGAGTTGATCAGGATCTCCTTGCGGAGATCCGCAACGACGTACTGGCGCGGAAGGAGGGGGCGGTGGGGGTCCGGGGCGGTGTGACCCCGGAGTGCGCTGGGCTTCCTCCTCTGCCCACGTACCTTCAGGAAGTACGCCTCGGAGGCTTGCCTCAGGAGTGGGACAGTCGCCCGGCACCGCCGCCCTGCCGGCGTATCCGTTCCTGGGCGCGCTCGGCGGCCCGCGCCTGCCGGTGCGCCCGGCGCCGCTCGCGCCGCAGTGCCCGCGCGGTGCTGCTCGGAGTCGACACCACACCGTGCCGCTGGTTCCACACCTGCCGGGTCACCCAGACGTCCAGCGCACCCCAGGTCGCCACCACCGTACTGACCACGCTGCTGATCACCATGGGGAAGGCCAGCCAGGATCCGGCCAGGGTGCAGAAGAAGGCGACCATGGCCTGAAGCAGCGTCACGGCGATGATGAGCACCGCGCGCACCGCCGCCGTACGGACCGGGTCGGGGAGCCGACGCCGACGCGCGGGCTCCTCGACCCACAACGGCCGGTACGCCGCCCGCTCCTGGACGGCACTACCGCTCGCACCACTGCCTCCGACAGCGCCCACTCGCCCGGTGCCTTCGGGTGCGCCCTCGGCGGCCTTCGCAGTCGCCGGAGCCCCACGGCCGTCCGTCACGCCGCGACCGTGCGCCGCGATCTCGGGATTGCGCGCCTCGGGTACCTTGGGCTCCCGCAGCGCAGTACCGCGCACCGCCGCGCCGTCCTCGGGCGCCTCGCGCCGCTCCGCCGTGCCCATCAACGTGTCACTCCCCACCGCCGGCAAGCCGCTTGCTTCCGGCTCGAAGAACCGGCTCCCCAGTGGCTGCCCGGCTTGCGCTCTTTTACGCCGCCAAGGTGCGGCATGCGGCTCCTGTGGCCGATTCCGCCCCCGATTCCCAATGAGTAGGACGAGCAACGCGCCTGGAAGATTCCCTGGTTTGGAAAAATTCTGGCCAACTCGCCCACGGCGCCGATCCGATCCGGTCCGGCCCGGAACTGCGGATTCAAGGCGGCAATCTCCCGCAATGCCCGGACAACTGCCCTCGCCTCGACCCCGATACGGACGGGCGGGTTCCAGACGCCTCTTCGAGTTAACTTTGCGTCGGTAGTAGGCTCGCGACGTTTGTTGACGCACATGCGTACCCCCTGCCGGTGGGGGTTCGAGCTGGGGGAGGCCATGCGCTTTCGCGGGAAGTCGATCCGCCGGAAGATCGTGGCGCTGCTTCTCGTGCCGCTGGTGTCCCTGACCGCCATCTGGGGCTTCGCGATGGTGCTCACGGGCCGTGAGGCGAGCCGCCTGTTCACCGTGTCGCACGTGGTGGAGAAGGTCGGCTACCCGATAGAGGACACGGTTCGCGTCGTCCAGCAGGAGCGCCGGCAGACCCTCGTCTACCTCGCCGACCCTCGTGCCTCCGACGCGCTCTCCGCGCTGCGCCGCACCCGGACGGCCACGGACGAGGCCCTTGCGGAGATCCGTAAGAACGCCAGGGACCCCGACGTACGCGATGTCCTGGACCAGGACGACGGCGCGGGCCTGACCGCGGTACTCGACGCCTTCGACGGGGTCGACTCCCTGCGTCGCAGCGTCGAAGAGGGAACCGTGACCCGGGCACAGGCCCTGGACCTCTACAACCAGCTGATCGACCCCTGTTACACCCTGCTCGCCAAGCTGGACGTGGTCGACAGCGTGGAGATGGACAAGCAGTACCGGGCCCTCGTCAGCGTCGCCCGCGCCCGTGAACTGCTCTCCCAGGAGGACGCCCTGCTGGGCTCCGCCCTCGTCGTGGGACGGCTCACCCGTGAGGAGATACGCGACGTCTCCGACTTCGAGGCCCAGCGGAACGTCGTCTACGACATCAGCCTCGCTCAACTGCCCGTCGCGGAGCGCGAACGCTACGAGAGCTTCTGGAAGAACGCCACCACCGCCCCGCTGCGCACGGCCGAACAGGCCGTCGTCTCCACCACGCCCGGCGGCATGCCCCGAGGCGTCACCGCGCGGACCTGGGACACCGCCGCCGCGAACGTCCTGGACGAACTCGGCACCCTCGACGAACAGGCGAACGACCGCTACCAGGACCGTGTCCGTCCGGTGGCGATCGAGGTCATCGTCAAGGCGGTCGTCGCCGGTGTCCTCGGTCTGATCGCCCTGATCGCCTCCCTCGTCCTGTCGGTGCGCATCGGCCGCGGCCTCATCCGTGACCTGCGCCAGCTGCGGCTCGACGCCCACGAGGCGTCCGGTGTCCGCCTCCCCAGCGTGATGCGCCGCCTCTCCGCGGGCGAGCAGGTCGACGTCGAGACCGAGGTCCCGCGACTGGAGTACGACAAGAACGAGATGGGCGAGGTCGGCCAGGCCCTCAACACCCTCCAGCGCGCCGCCGTCGAGGCCGCCGTCAAACAGGCCGAACTCCGCGCCGGAGTCTCCGAGGTCTTCGTCAATCTGGCCCGCCGCAGCCAGGTCCTGCTGCACAAGCAGCTCACCCTGCTCGACACCATGGAGCGCCGCACCGAGGACACCGAGGAACTCGCCGACCTCTTCCGGCTCGACCACCTCACCACCCGCATGCGACGGCACGCCGAGGGCCTGGTGATCCTCTCCGGCGCAGCTCCTTCGCGGCAGTGGCGCAAGCCCATCCAGCTCATGGACATCGTGCGCGCCGCGGTCGCCGAGGTGGAGGACTACGAGCGCATCGAGGTCCGCCGCCTGCCACGCGTCGCCGTCACCGGACCGGCCGTCGCCGACCTCACCCACCTCGTGGCCGAACTCCTGGAGAACGCCACCGTGTTCTCCCCTCCGCACACCGCCGTCCACGTCCTGGGCGAGCGGGTCGCCAACGGGTTCACCCTGGAGATCCACGACCGCGGCCTCGGGATGGCACCGGAAGCGCTCCTCGAGGCCAATCTCCGGCTCGCCGAGACGCCCGAGTTCGAGCTGTCCGACACCGACCGGCTGGGACTGTTCGTGGTCAGCCGGCTCGCCCAGCGGCAGAACGTCCGGGTCTCCCTGCAGCCCTCCCCGTACGGGGGCACGACCGCGGTCGTCTTCATTCCCGACGCCCTGCTCACCGACGACGTCCCCGACACGAACGGCATCGGCTTCCGCCTCGACCGCCCCCGACCTCCCAAGGAGGGCGAGTCCGCGGAGAGCCGTAGGTCCGCGCTCTCCCAGACTCCGGTGAAACTCCCCGGCGTGCCCGCCGCGCTGCTGGACGGACCGGTCGAGCTGGAAGCCCCCGTCGACCTGGACGCCCTCGGCGAATTCCCGGCCCCCCTGGTCGAGGAGGACGGCGACCGGGACGGCCTCTTCCGCCCCCGCCGCCCCCTCACCCGCGCGGAGGACGGACCCGGCGTCGGCGAACCGCACCTGCGGCTTCCCGACTCGCCGGGCGCCCCGGACAGGACCGCCCCCGGCGACCCGGTCGCCCCCCTTTCTCTGCCGAGCCGCCGGACCCCCAAGCTGGTCAGCTCCCACGGCCGCCCCGTGACCGATCAGCGAGCCCGCCGCGCGGAAGCGGCCGAGGACCCGCCGTCGCGACCGGGGGGACGTCGGCCGGAGGACGACGTCCCCGCCCCTCTGCCCTCGCGGCGACGCGGAGCGACGGCGCACATCCCGCGGAGCATCGGTGCGGGCGAGTACCCGGGCCATGGCGCCGAGGAGCCGTCCCAGCCGCCCGCCCTTCCCCGGCGGACCCGCAAGGCCGCAGCGCTGCAGAGCGGCCCGGAGGACCCGGCCGAGCACCCCCGTGGCACGCCTCATCAGCCTGCCGACGTGGCGCAGCGCAGCCCCGAGGACTCCACCCGGCGGCCCGGAGCCGCGGCTCATGACGCCGGCTCCGGCACAGGACCCCTGCCCCGGCGCGTACGGCAGGCGAACCTGGCGCCGCAACTGCGGCAAGGTCCGGCACCGCGTACCGAGGACCACACGGACCCCGCCGACCGGGACGCCGACGAGGTACGCAGCCGCATGGCCTCGCTCCAGCGTGGCTGGCAGCGAGGTCGAGCAGAAAACGCCGCGGGCGATGACGCCCACAGCGGCACAGCACCACAAGGAACGAATGAGGGGGACGGTCGATGACCGCACCGAAGGCGACCGGCCACACCACGACCAACAACGGCGAACTGAACTGGCTCCTCGACGACCTCGTCGACCGCGTCGCCAGCATTCGCAAGGCCGTCGTGCTCTCCGGCGACGGCCTGCCGACGGGAGTGTCCAAGGACCTGACCCGGGAGGACAGCGAGCACCTGGCCGCCGTCGCCTCCGGATTCCACAGCCTCGCCAAGGGGGTCGGCCGCCACTTCGAGGCCGGCAGCGTCCGGCAGACGGTGGTCGAACTCGACGAGGCCTTCCTGTTCGTCACGGCCGCCGGTGACGGCAGCTGCCTCGCCGTCCTGGCGGACGCCGACTCGGACGTCGGGCTGGTGGCGTACGAGATGACGCTCCTCGTGAAGCGGGTCGGCGCACATCTGGGCACCGCGCCGCGCACCGATCTGCCCTCGGGCGGGTAGTGGGATGGCATGAGCACAGACGGTCAGGGAAGCAGCCACTGGTTCGACGACGAGGCCGGACCGGTCGTCCGTCCGTACGCCATGACGCGTGGCCGCACCACCAGTGCGGTCCAGCACCGTCTCGATCTGATCGCGGTGGTCGTCGCCGAGCCCCACGCCGACGACCCGGAGGCGGATCCGGCGCTGTCCCCGGAACACGTGGACATCGTGGGTCTGTGCCGGGAAGCGCCGCAGTCGGTCGCCGAGCTCGCCGCCGAGCTCGATCTGCCCATCGGCGTGGTCCGGGTCCTCGTCGGGGACCTCGTGGGCGGGGAATTCGTCCATGTGAACCGGCCCGTACCTCCGGCCGAACTGCCGGACGAGAGTATTCTTCGCGATGTGATCAACGGCCTCCGAGCGCTGTGAGCAGTACGGAAGCGAGGTGAGGACGTGACCGGCTGGCAGTTCTGGGTCGACCGGGGCGGCACCTTCACCGACATCGTGGCGCGCCGCCCCGACGGCCTGCTGCTGACCCGCAAACTGCTGTCCGACAACCCGGCCCGGTACGCCGACGCGGCCGTCGCCGGTGTCCGCGCCCTGCTGGGGGACCCACAGGAACCAGTCGAGTCCGTCCGTATGGGCACGACAGTGGCCACCAACGCCCTCCTGGAGCGCAAGGGCGAGCGCACCCTGCTCGTCGTCACCCGCGGCTTCCGCGACGCGCTGCGCATCGCCTACCAGAACCGCCCTCACATCTTCGCCCGCCGCATCGACCTCCCCGAAATGCTGTACGAGCGGGTCGTGGAGGTCGACGAGCGCATCGCCGCCGACGGCACCGTCCTGCGCGCCCCCGACCTGGACGCCCTCGCCGGGCCGCTGCAGGAGGCGTACGACGACGGCATCCGGGCCCTCGCCGTCGTCTGCATGCACAGCCACCTCCACCCGGCCCACGAACAAGCCGTCGGCAGTCTGGCCGCCCGCATCGGCTTCCCGCAGATCTCGCTGTCCAGCGAGGTCAGCCCGCTCATGAAACTCGTCCCGCGCGGGGACACCGCCGTCGTCGACGCCTACCTCTCGCCCGTACTGCGCCGCTACGTCCGGCACGTCGCCGACGAACTCCGGGGCGTCCGGCTGCTGTTCATGCAGTCCAACGGCGGGCTCGCCGAAGCGACCCAGTTCCGCGGCAAGGACGCCATCCTGTCCGGGCCCGCCGGCGGCATCGTCGGCATGGCCCGCATGTCCCAGCTCGCCGGCTTCGACCGAGTGATCGGCTTCGACATGGGCGGCACCTCCACGGACGTCTCCCACTTCGCGGGCGAGTACGAACGGGTCTTCACCACACAGATCGCGGGCGTCCGCCTGCGCGCGCCCATGCTGGACATCCACACCGTCGCCGCGGGCGGCGGCTCCGTCCTCCACTTCGACGGCACCCGCTACCGCGTGGGACCGGACTCGGCCGGCGCGGACCCGGGACCGGCCTGCTACCGAGGCGGTGGCCCGCTCGCCGTCACCGACGCCAACGTGATGCTGGGGCGCATCCAGCCCGCCCACTTCCCCCACGTGTTCGGTCCGCACGGCGACCAGCCCCTCGACGACACGCTCGTCCGTGACCGTTTCACCGCCCTCGCGCGCGAGATCCGCACGAGGACCGGCGACGATCGCACCCCGGAACAGGTCGCCGAGGGATTCCTGCAGATCGCCGTCGCCAACATCGCCAACGCCGTGAAGCGGATCTCCGTCCAGAAGGGCCACGACGTCACCCGCTACGCCCTCACCACCTTCGGTGGCGCCGGAGGCCAGCACGCGTGCCTGGTCGCCGACTCGCTCGGCATCCGCACCGTCCTCGTGCCTCCCATGGCCGGCGTCCTGTCCGCGCTCGGGATCGGTCTCGCCGATACCACGGCCATGCGCGAACAGTCCGTCGAGGCGCCCCTGGAAACCGCCTCCATGCCCGCGATCCACAAGACGGCCGACGACCTGGAGGCGGCGGCCCGCGCCGAACTCCTCGCCGAGGACGTCCCGGACGACCACGTCCAGGTCATCCGCCGCGCACAGCTCCGCTACGACGGCACCGACACCACTCTCACCGTCGAGCTGACCGAGCCCGCCGCCATGAGGCACGACTTCGAAGAACGTCATCGCGCCACGTACTCCTTCACCCTCGACCGCCCGATCGTCGTCGAAGCGCTCTCCGTCGAAGCCACCGGCATCACCGAACCCCCCGATCTCTCGGCCCTCGCCCCGTACGAAGGCCGCACCGCCGCCCCGGAGACCGTCCGCCTTCACACCGGCGGCGCCTGGCGCGACGTACCCCTCCACTGCCGCGAGGACCTTCCTCCCGGCGAGACCGTCACCGGCCCGGCGATCATTACCGAGGCCGGCGCGACGACCGTCGTCGACGACGGCTGGCGGGCCGCCGCGACCCACGACGGGCATCTGCTCATGGAACGCGCGGCGATTACGCAGAGTTCCGATCTCGACACGAAAGCCGATCCCGTCCTCCTCGAAGTCTTCAACAACCTCTTCATGTCCATCGCCGAACAGATGGGTGCCCGCCTCGAGTCGACGGCCCAGTCGGTCAACATCAAGGAACGCCTCGACTTCTCCTGCGCACTCTTCGACCCCGACGGAAACCTGGTGGCCAACGCCCCGCACATCCCCGTCCACCTGGGCTCGATGGGCACCAGCGTCAAGGAGGTCATCCGCCGCCGAGGCTCCGCGATGCGCCCCGGCGACACGTACGCGGTCAACGACCCGTACCACGGCGGCACCCACCTGCCCGATGTCACCGTCATCACCCCGGTCTTCGACAGCAAGGCCTCCCTTCCAGACACGCAGGGTGACCGGATCCTCTTCTACGTCGCCTCCCGCGGCCACCACGCCGAGATCGGCGGCATCGCCCCCGGCTCCATGCCGGCGAACAGCCGCACCATCGACGAGGAGGGCGTCCTCTTCGACAACTGGCTCCTCGCCGAGAACGGCCGCTTCCGCGAGGAGGAGACCCTCCGTCTGCTGACCGAGGCGTCCTACCCGTCCCGGAATCCGCGGACCAACCTGGCCGACCTGCGCGCCCAGATCGCCGCCAACCAGAAAGGCGTCGACGAAGTCGCTCGCATGATCGAAAACTTCGGGCTGGACGTCGTGCAGGCGTACATGAGGCACGTCCAGGACAACGCCGAGGAGGCCGTGCGCCGTGTCATCGACGCCCTCGACGACGGCGAGTACGCCTACGAGACCGACGCGGGCGCCGTCATCCGGGTACGCGTGCGCGTGGACCGCGGAAACCGCTCCGCGACCGTCGACTTCACCGGCACCTCACCCCAACTGGCGACCAACTTCAACGCCCCCTTCTCGGTCGTCAACGCGGCCGTCCTGTACGTCTTCCGCACCCTCGTCGCCGACGACATCCCGCTCAACGACGGCTGCTTGCGCCCCCTGAAGATCATCGTGCCGCGAGGCTCCCTGCTCGCGCCCGATCCGCCCGCCGCCGTCGTCGCAGGCAACGTCGAGACGTCCCAGGCGATCACCGGTGCCCTCTACGCGGCCCTCGGAGTCCAGGCCGAGGGCTCCGGCACGATGAACAACGTCACCTTCGGCAACGAACGCCACCAGTACTACGAAACCGTCGCCTCCGGATCCGGCGCCGGCGACGGCTTCCCCGGCGCGAGCGTCGTGCAGACCCACATGACCAACTCCCGCCTGACCGATCCCGAGGTCCTCGAGTGGCGGCTGCCGGTCAGGCTCGACGAGTTCGCGGTCCGGCACGGCAGCGGCGGCGCCGGACGGTGGCGCGGCGGGGACGGGGCGGTGCGCCGTATGCGCTTCCTGGAGCCCATGACCGTGTCCACCTTGTCCCAGCACCGCCGAGTGCCCCCGTACGGCATGGCCGGCGGCGCACCCGGCGCGCTGGGCGCCAACCGGGTGGAACGCGCGGACGGCACCGCCGTCGGACTCGACGGCAGCGACTCCGTGGACGTCGGCACCGACGACGTCCTCGTCATCGAAACCCCCGGCGGCGGAGGCTTCGGCCCACCGCCCCACGACCCCCCATCAAGCAGGAGAAGTGATCGATGATCTTCGGGCGTTCTGAGCGCGGCAAGCCCCCGGTCGAGCCCGTCACGCTCAAGATCCTGGTGGCCGGCGGCTTCGGCGTGGGCAAGACCACCCTCGTCGGCGCCGTCAGCGAGATCAGGCCGCTGCGCACCGAGGAGTTCCTCACCGAGGCGGGCCGCCCGGTCGACGACACCACGGGCGTCGAACGCAAGCACACCACCACCGTCGCCATGGACTTCGGACGCATCACCCTGCGCGAGGACCTGGTGCTGTACCTGTTCGGGACGCCCGGTCAGGAGCGGTTCTGGTTCATGTGGGACGAGCTCTCCGAGGGTGCGCTCGGCGCCGTCGTGCTCGCCGACACGCGCCGCCTGGAGGACTGCTTCGCCGCGATCGACTACTTCGAACGTCGCTCCATACCCTTCCTCGTCGGCGTCAACTGCTTCGAGGGCGCGGCCCGTTATCCGGTCGAGGACGTACGCGGGGCGCTCGATCTCGACGACGACGTACCGGTGGTGCTCTGCGACGCCCGCGACCGTGGTTCGGTCAAGGACGTCCTGGTCGGCGTCGTCCAGCACGCCATGGAGTACGGCACCGACCGCCGCCGGACCGTCACCACCTGAGACGCGCACGGCCCGTACCCGGACGACAGCGCCACGGGCCGCGGCTCAACGCGGACACACGCGCGCGTACGGCACATCGAGCCGCCCGCGCGTGTGCAACCCGAGGGCACGCGCGCGTGCCGCCTACCCCTCGCCGTCCGCCACCCAGCCGAGGCTCTTCTCCACCGCCCTGCGCCAGTTGTGGTACTCGCGGTCCCGTACCGACGCCTCCATCGACGGCGTCCACTCGGCGTCCTTCTGCCAGTGCGCCTTCAGCTCGTCGAGGTCGTTCCACACGCCGGTGGCCAGCCCGGCCGCGTACGCCGCGCCCAGGCAGGTCGTCTCGGAGACCCGGGGCCGGATGACGGGCACGCCGAGCACGTCTGCCTGGTGCTGCATGAGCAGGTTGTTCTTCGTCATGCCGCCGTCCACCTTCAGGGTCGTGATCCGCACCCCGGAGTCCTGGTACATGGCGTCCACGACCTCCCGCGTCTGCCAGCTCGTCGCCTCCAGCACCGCCCGCGCGAGATGCGCCTTCGTGACGTACCGTGTGAGCCCGGTGACGACACCGCGCGCGTCGGACCGCCAGTACGGCGCGAACAGCCCGGAGAACGCGGGCACGATGTACGCGCCGCCGTTGTCGTCGACGCTCGCCGCCAGCGTCTCGATCTCGTCAGCCGTACGGATGATGCCGAGTTGGTCCCGGAACCACTGCACGAGCGCGCCCGTTATGGCGATCGAACCCTCCAGGCAGTAGACGGGCGCCTCCCCGCCGATCTTGTAGCCCATCGTCGTCAGCAGCCCGCTCTTCGACGGCACCGGTCGGTCGCCGGTGTTCAGCAGCAGGAAGCTGCCCGTCCCGTACGTGTTCTTCGCCGTGCCCACGTCGTAGCAGGCCTGACCGAAGACCGCCGCCTGCTGGTCGCCCAGCGCTGAGGCGACGGGCACTCCGGAGAGCTGGCCCACTGCGGTGCCGTACACCTCGGCGGAGGACCTGATCTCGGGCAGGACGGCCTCGGGCACGCTCATCGCGGACAGGATGGACGCGTCCCACTGGAGCGTCTCCAGGTTCATCAGCATCGTGCGCCCGGCATTGGTCACGTCGGTCACGTGCCGGCCGCCGTCGACCCCGCCGGTGAGATTCCAGATGAGCCAGGAGTCGATAGTGCCGAAGGCGATCTCGCCGTGCTCGGCGCGGTCCCTGAGACCGGGCACGTTGTCGAGCAGCCACGCGGCCTTCGGCCCTGAGAAATAGCTGGCCAACGGCAGTCCGGTCTGCTCGCGGAACCTGTCTTGGCCGTCGGCGCCGCCCAACTCGTTGCAGAGCGCGGCGGTCCGGGTGTCCTGCCACACGATCGCGTTGTGCACCGGCTTGCCCGTGGCGCGGTCCCACAACACGGTCGTCTCGCGCTGGTTGGTGATGCCCAGGGCGCTGATCTGCTCGGCGCGCAGCCCGGCCTTGGCGATCGCTCCGGCGACCACAGCCTGGACCTTGGACCAGATCTCGGTGGCGTCGTGCTCCACCCAGCCGGGCCTGGGGAAGATCTGACGGTGCTCGCGCTGGTCGACGGCGACGATCGCGCCGTTCCGGTCGAAGATGATGCAGCGGCTCGAGGTGGTGCCCTGGTCGATTGCGGCGACGTACTTCTCGGCGTTGTCCGTCATGGCTACCCCTTGGGCTGGGTTCAGAAGGCTGCGTTGTAGAGGAGGCCGGCGAGCGCTCCGCCGATCAGCGGGCCGACGACCGGGATCCAGGCGTAACCCCAGTCGGAGGTGCCCTTGTTCGGGATCGGCAGGAAGGTGTGCACGATGCGGGGGCCGAGGTCGCGCGCCGGGTTGATGGCATAGCCGGTGGGCCCGCCGAGGGAGAGGCCGATGCCGACGACGAGCAGGGACACGATCAACACGAGCGTGCCGGACTGGCCGAGCCCTTTCGTCAGCCCGAAGGCGAGGATCGGCAGGACGAGTGCGACCGTCGCGATGATCTCCGTGATCAGGTTGGCGACGGGATTCCGGATCTCGGGAATGGTGGAGAAGATGCCGAGGGTCGGAGTCGGTTCCTCCGCGGTGCCCTCCGTCGTACCCGTCTGCCGTACGTTCGCCTGGAACTGCGCGAGATACACCAGGTACGCGAGGACGGCGCCGAGCATCGCGCCGACGATCTGCCCCAGCAAGTAGACCCAGACCTTCCCCCACTTGCCCGTGTCGACGGCGATCCCGATGGTCACCGCGGGATTGAGTTGCCCGCCGGACAGCGGTGCGGCGGTGTACGCCCCGGCCAGCACGCCGAACCCCCAGCCGAAGGCGATCACGATCCACCCCGAGGCCCGAGCCTTGGAGTATCTGAGGGTGACGGCGGCGCAGACGCCCGCGCCGAACAGGATGAGTATCGCGGTTCCGATGACCTCGCCGACGAATATGTCTCCGTTGCTCATGGCGGCTCCTAGGCCCGGCCCGGGGCGATCGACCCCGGTGCTCTGTGCAGGGTGCGGTTCCCGTGGCTTTTCGGCCAAGGCAGGGAGTCCCGCGCCCCGCCCGGCCTCCTTGACGAGCATGCCGTCGTAGCCGAATCGCCCGTGGGGGAGTGGGCCATGGGTCGGGGAGCCCTTTGGGGCGCAGCGCCTGGTACGTCGTGAATGTACGGCGATGTCGGCTGACACCGGGAAGTGTTCACCGGCGCCCAGGGAGCGTCAAGGAGCGTGACGGCAATGGTTGAGGAAGCCGGAGACCGGTGGGCGACCGGTAACTGGTCGCACGGAGCCAGGAATCCGTCAGCCCGCGCCCGGCTCCACCCCCACCACTCCCGGTTCCGCCCTTCCCACCGGCATCGATCCCCGCCGCACTTCGTGCCCCGGCAATCCCGCCCGCCCCACCACCCAACTCGCCCCGCGAAGCGCCTTCGCGGCCTTCTTCAGTGGCGCCAGACAGGCCGCCGCCTGGCGATGGTCCGCCACGCTGCCCGGCGGACACAGAACCGTGGCCAGCGACAGGGTGACCGGGCGCCCGCCCGCCGACCACGGCGCGTCGAGCACCGAGGCGGCCAGCGGATCCAGACCCTCCGGGTCGGCGAGGACCAGGAAGTCGTCACCGCCGATGTGCCCCACACGCGTGCTCCCGCACGCCGAGACCTGCAACGCCCGCCCCACCGACCGGATCAACTCGTCCCCGGCCGCGAACCCGGCCCCGTCGTTGACCTGCTTGAAGTGGTCGACGTCCAGCCAGCTCAGCGCGAAGGTCCGCCCGTCCGCGATCCGCCGGTCCACCTCCCCGGTGATCGCGTCCGAACCGGGCAGCCGCGTCAGCGGATTGAGTCCCGCCGCCTCCTCGACCCGCGTCTCGGCCAGTGCCCGCACGAGGTCCGCGAGCCGGACGACGCCCACACACCGCCCACAGCGGTCGACGACGGCCACATCGTCGGAGGTACGGTCCCGGCCGCCGTCCGCGACCACGTCAAGGACCTCCCACGCCGTCGCGTCGATGCCCACCGTGCGCGGCGGGTCGCCGAGCTTGGCCGCCGGCCGGTCGGCGTACAGGGCGTGTCCGTAGCGCCCCGACATCGACAGCAGGAAGCGCGACCGGTGTACCGACCGGACCGGCACGCCCTCCCGGTCGACGAGCAGCACTCCGGACACGTCCGGCGACCCCGTCAGCAGCGCGCGCACCTGACCGGCGGAGGCGCCCGCGGGCAGCAGCGCGGCCGGCCGGACGAACTCCCGCACCGACGGCCCTGACCGTGGCGCCGGCACGACGCCGAAGGAGCGCGACGGCACGTACACATCGGCTGCGGGCAGCCGGGCGGGAGGTGCGAACAGCTCCCCCTGCGCGAGCTGCGCGCCGGCCGACTGCGCCGCCGCACACTGCAGTTCGGTCTCCACGCCCTCGACCGCCAGCAGTGCTCCCAGTTCGTCGCACAGTGTCCGCATAGCCCGCACCGCCGCCGGCCGCGCCAGCAGGGACGCGTCGAGTTTCACCAGGTCCGGCCCGATGTCCGTGAGCAGCCGCAGCGGCAGGTCTCCATCTCCGACGCCGTCCGCGCTGATGCGGAAACCCTGGTCCCGCAGCGAGGCCAGCGCCTCCATCAGCGCCCGGTGCGGTACGTGCGTGTACGGCGGGACGACGTCGAGCGTCACCTCCCACGGCAGCCGTCCCGCCTCGCGCACGGCGTCGTGCAGCGGGGTGAGACCGCCGAGGTCGGCCAGGGTGCCGGCGAACACGTTCACATGCAGCGGCAGCAACGTCTCCTTGCGAACCGCGGCCCGCACCGCCAACACGGCCAGGCGGCCGTCCAGTCCGGGATCCCGCCGGGCCTCCGCCAGGATGTCGCCGGTCTCCGGGCGGGCGAGGATCTCCAGCCCGGCCACTCCTCCGGTGGTCAGGTTGACCACCGGCTGGAAGGCGAAGCGGAGAGTATCCGTCCAGGAGTGCACGGGAGCATGATGTCGCCGCGGGAGTGCGCCCAGGCCCAGTTCATGAGACGTTCACACAGCATTCCGGGGTGCTCACGGAGCGTCAGATCGTCGGCCCCGAGCACGTTCTGTGGTGCCAGTGAAGTGCTCCCAGACAGCCACTGACCCGCAGTGGACTCCTCTCTCTCCTCGTCACCGCACCGCGACCACCGCCGATCCGTGCCCGAACAGCCCCTGGTTCGCTGTGATCCCTACACGCGCGCCACGGACCTGACGCTCGCCCGCCTGCTCTCTCAACTGCCAAGTCACCTCGCAGACCTGGGCGATCGCCTGAGCCGGCACCGCCTCTCCGAACGAGGCCAGTCCGCCGCTCACGTTCACCGGTATTCGCCCGCCCGGTGCTGTCGCACCCTCCCGCAACAGCTTGGCGCCCTCACCCTCGCCGCACAGTCCGAGGTCCTCGTACCACTGCAGCTCCAGTGCCGTGGACAGGTCATAGACCTCGGCCAGGGACAGGTCCTCGGGCCCTACGCCCGCCTCCTCGTAGGCGGCCGCCGCGATCGACGCCCTGAACGGCTCGCCCTGAGGTGGCACCGCCACCGCCGAGTCGGTGGCGATGTCCGGCAGGTCCAGCACCGTGTTGGGATAACGGGGCGTCACGGTGGCCACCGCCCGGATCCGCACCGGATCGGCGGCGCCGTGCCGCCGCGCGAACTCCATGCTGGACAGCACCACCGCCGCCCCGCCGTCCGAGGTCGCGCAGATGTCCAGCAGCCGCAGTGGATCGGCGACCACCGCGGAGGCGGCGACCTCCTCGGCGGTGACCCGCGCGCGGTAGCGCGCGTTCGGATTCAGCGCCCCCATGGCGGCGTTCTTCACCTTGACCTGGGCGAAGTCCTCCAGCGTGTCCCCGTGCACCGCCATGCGCCGACGCGCGTACAGCCCGAAGTACATGGGGTTGGTCGCGCCGAGCACCCGGAACCGCAGCCAGTCGGGGTCGTCCGGACGGTCCCCGCCCGCTGGGCGGAAGAAGCCCTTCGGCGCGGCATCGGCACCCACCACCAGCACCACGTCCGCCAGACCCGCGAGTATCTGAGCCCGTGCCGCGTTGATCGCCTGCGCCCCCGACGCACACGCGGCGTACACACTCGTCACCCTGGTTCCGCGCCAGCCCAGGGCCTGCGCGAAGGTCGCCCCGGCCACATACCCCGGGTAACCGCCACGCACGGTGTCCGCGCCGACGACCGCGCCGACGTCCCGCCAGTGCAGGCCCGCGTCGTCGAGTGCCGCGCGCGCCGCCATCACGCCGTACTCGACGAAGCTGCGCCCCCATTTGCCCCACGGGTGCATCCCCACGCCGAGCACCGCCACCTCCGCTGTCATCCCCTCACCTCCGTCGGCCGCCAGTGCCAGGTCGTCCAGGTCGTCTCCGCGTCCTCCCGGAGCACTCCGGGGACGACCTCCACCTCCATGCCCACCGCCAGATCGGCGACGGTGATACCGGGAGCCGCCTGTCCCAGCACCACCATGCGCTCTGACTCCAGCTCCACAGCGATCAACGCGTACGGCTCCCATGGAAGTTCCGGATCGGTCACATAGGGTGACGGAGGCCGGTAGCGGCTGTCCGTGTACGACCAGACGCGCCCGCGCCGCGAAAGCGGGAACTCCGCCAACTCGCCACCCTCGCAGTGCGGATTGCGGCAGTGCGTGTCCTCTCGGGGGAAGAAGACCGAGCCGCACGCCGAGCACCGCGTCCCGAGCAGCCTGAAGGTGTTCCCGTGCCCGGTGAACCACCCGGGGACCACGGGTGTGCGTGTACGTGACAAGATCCCTCCCGGACACCTCATCTGACGGAACGTCAGAAGTGTGGCACGCGCACGACGAGATGGGCAGGCGTCCCACAGACGGGACCGACTGCACGCAATCGCTTCCCCACCGGAACCCGGTCCTGATAGATGCAGGAGACATGACACGACTCTCCAGTGCTGTACGCGGTGTCGTCACCGTGCTCGCCGCCCTGCTGACCGTGACCGCCACCTCCGCCACCGCCCGGGCCCGGACCGAGCCCGAGGCCCCGGCGGACTTCGTCGCCCTCAGCACCGTGGATCCGACGATCCTCCAGGAGATGCGCTACTTCACCCCGCACAACTTCGTCGGCGAACGCATCGACGGTTACCAGCAGCCGCTGTGCATCCTCACCCGCCCGGCCGCCGAAGCCCTCCACAGGGCGCAGACGAAGCTTCTGCGCCAGGGCTACACATTCAAGGTCTACGACTGCTACCGGCCGCAGCGCGCGGTGAACCACTTCGTCCGCTGGGCACAGGACCTCGACGACCAGGCCATGAAAGGGGAGTTCTACCCGAACGTCGACAAGTCCCGTCTGTTCGAGGACGGGTACATCGCCGAGAAATCCGGTCACAGCCGCGGTTCGACCCTCGATCTCACCCTGGTGAAGCTCCCGGCCCGCCCGACCAGGCCGTACATCCCCGGCGAACCCCTCGTGCCGTGCTACGCGCCGCAACAGAAGCGCTTCCCCGACAACTCCGTGGACATGGGCACCGGCTTCGACTGCTTCGACACCTTCAGTCACACGCTCGACCCGCGCATCCAGGGCGAGCAGCGCGCCAACCGGCTGCTCCTCAAGGGCACCCTGGAAGAGCTCGGCTTCGCCAACCTCGCCGAAGAGTGGTGGCACTACACCTTCAAGCCCGAGCCGTACCCGGACACCTACTTCGACTTCCCCGTCAGCGCCAAGTCGCTCACCAAGGCTTACTGAGCAGCCCGTGCGCGACGCCCTCCCATGATCGGATACAGTCCGCCGCGTGTCCGAAACTCAGCACTCCAGTTCCAACTCCGCGCGCGACTCCCACTGTTCGAGCTGTGGAGCGCTCTACGGGGAGGGCGTCACCGGCTGGCCCCGCACCTGCCCGGCCTGCGCCACCGTGGCCTACCGCAACCCGCTGCCGGTCGCGATCGCGCTCCAGCCCGTCTACGACACCAAGGGCACCGCCCTGGTCGTCATCACCCGCACCGTCGACCCCGCGCGCGGCGGCATCGCACTGCCCGGCGGCTACATCGACGACCGCGAGGACTGGCGGCAGGCCGTCGTCCGCGAACTCGAGGAAGAGACCGGCATCGACGCTCTGAGCCGCGACGTACGCCTGGTCGACGCCATGAGCTCCCCCGACGGCCACCTCCTCCTGTTCGGCCTCCTGCCGGAACGCCCCGCGGACCGTCTGCCGACGTCGGCCGCGACGGACGAGACGGAGGGTTGGCACCTCCTGCGCAGACCGCAGGAGCTGGCCTTCCCGCTGCACACGCTCGCCGCACGGGCGTTCTTCGAGGGCCGCTACGTCTGAGGCGCCCCGCCGAGCCCGCGTACGCGCACGGGAGGGGACGGCTCGCGCACGCCGTCCTCACCCTCCCGCTCGACGACGACCCTCCGGCCGCCCTCCCAGCGGGCGACGTACCGCTCGATCTCAGGCTCCTCCCAGCCGTCGCCCGCGTCTCGCACCACCAGGCCGCCCCCGGTCCGTCCGCGGGCCGGCGCCCACACCTCCAACTGCAAACTGCCGTCCTCACCACGCACCGGTATGACGGCACCCGCGCGCGCGAGCACCGGAATCCGCGCCAAGGGAGCGTCGACGAGCACCTGCCCCGACCCTTCGTACGCCTTCCCCGTCGCCGTGTCGTACCAAAGCCCCCGCGGCAACTGCACCGCCCGCCGGTCCGTGCCCGCGTCGAGCACCGGTGCCACCAGAAGACAGTCACCCAGCAGGAAGGCGTCCTCGCAGTCCCGCAGCGCCCGGTCCTCAGGCGATCCCCACCACAGCGGACGCACATAGGGAGCCCCCGTCCGCCGGGCCAGATGCGCCAGCGTCATGAAGTAGGGCAACAGCCGCGCCCGTTCGACGAGCGCCGCGCGCGCGTGCTCCAGTACCTCGGCACCGAACTCCCACGGCTCCCTGCGCCCTGCCCGCAGACCCGCGTGCGTACGGAACAGCGGCAGGTAGGCGCCCAGCTGGAACCAGCGCAGATAGAGCTCCGGAGACGGGCTGCCGTCGTAACCGCCCACGTCCGGCCCCGAGTACGGCACCCCGCACAGCCCGAGCCCCATGACCAGCGACAGGGAAGCCCGCAGCCCGGGCCAGCCCGTGGCGACGTCACCGGACCAGGTGCCGCCATAGCGCTGCAGGCCGGCCCAGCCGGAGCGGGAGAAGACGAACGGGCGCTCCTTGGGCAGCAGCTTTCGCAGCCCCTCGTGGGCCGCCTGGGCCATGCACAACCCGTAGACATTGTGCGCCTCGCGGTGATCGCCGCCTCGCCCCTCCAGGGCGTGCCGGGCCGACCGTGGCAGGGTCGACTCGCCGAAGGCGGTGAACGACGTGGGCTCGTTCATGTCGTGCCAGAAACCCGAGAACCCCTGCGCGATCCGCTCGGCGTAAAGGCCTCCCCACCACCGCCGCACGCGCGCGTGCGTGAAATCCGGGTAGACCGCCTCACCGGGCCACACCACACCCTCGACGAGCCGTCCGGAGGCGTCCCGCACGAACGCGTCCTCCGCGACCCCGCTGTCGTAGACGGCGTTGCCCGGTTCGGCCTTCACCGCCGGATCGACGATCGACACCAGACGGATCCCGTCCCGCCGCAGTTCCTCGGCGAGCACCGGCAGCTTGGGAAAGCTCTCCTGGTCGACGGTGAACACCTGGTGGTCGTCGAGGTGGTCGATGTCCAGGTGGACCGCGTCGAGCGGCAGGCCGCGTTCCTGGTAGCCCGCCACGATGCGGCGCACCTCCTGTTCGCTCCCGAAGCCCCACCGCGCGTGATGGTGCCCGAGCGCCCATGCGGGCGGCAGCGCCGGAGCGCCGGTGAGCGAGGCCCACGTGTGCAGCACGCGCGCAGGGGTGCCCACCATCACCCAGCAGCGCAACGGACCGCCGTCCATCCGCAGCTCGGACGTCCCGGCCCGGTCGTGTCCCGAGCCGGCCCCCTCCTGGCCCTCCCGCAGCGTCACCGTGCCGTCCCAGGAGGTGTCGTGGAACGCCAGATGCGTCGCCGCGTCGGCCACCACCAGCTGCACCGGCATCGTGAGGTACAGCGGATCGTCCCCGCGATCGAACGAGTGACCGGGATCGGTGTTCCACAGCCGGTACGTCCCCTCGCGCAGACGCGGCCCGGACGCCCGCCCGCCGAGCCCGAAGAACCGCGCGTCCGCCGCCACCTCCGACCGCTGCATCCAGCGTCCCGGGCCCCCGTGCTGCGGTTCCCACCATCGCGGCGGCAGATCGCGCCGCAACGTCACGCCTCCCGGGGTGCGCACCTCGATCGCACCGTGCCGCGAGACCACGACCGTCACCCGCTCGGCGACGACCCGCCAGCCACCGTCCTTGTCCGGCTCCAGCACGGCCCGAGGATCCACCTCGGGGCATCGCCCGGCCAGCGCGTACGACGGCTCGGGTCCAGCCCCGTCCCAGCCCCAGAAGACGGCTCCGCTGACGGTCACCCGGATCTGCAGCTCCGAGCGGCTGAACCGCACCGTTCCGCCGCCGGGAGCCGGCTCCACCTCCTGCACCTGCCCCGGCACGCGCGCCCGCTCGGCGCCCCGGGCCGGCAGCCCGCTGGCGTCGGCGCGCCGTCTGCGCCACGCCGCCCGCACGGTGCGCACACCCTGGGCCGCCCCCGCGGAACCGACCGCTTTTATCGAACGCACCAGGTCACGACCGTCCATGCTGCTCACCCTGCCACTCGCCGCCCCACGCGCGCGTGCCGTTCAACTGTCGTTCACCCGTGCCGGGACCACATCTTCACGACACGGACTGTGTGGGGCATGCCCTGGTGTAGAAGTCGATCACATGGCATCGTCCGTGTCAGCCGCGTCACGCGCACACCCCAGCACGTGCGCGGGCACGCACACGACGCGCACAGTCCGGGAGCCGCCCCATGTCGACCGTGAACCCCGAGCCGCTCTGGCGGCCCGATCCGCAGCGCATCGCCCAGGCCCAGATCACAAGGTTCCAGTCCTGGGCGGCCGAGCACCACGGAGCCCCCTCCGAAGGCGGCTATCCGGCCCTGCACCGCTGGTCCGTCGACGAACTGGAGACATTCTGGAAAGCCGTCACGGAGTGGTTCGACGTACGGTTCTCAACCCCCTACGCGCGCGTGCTCGGCGACCGCTCCATGCCCGGCGCCCAGTGGTTCCCCGGGGCCACGCTGAACTACGCCGAGCACGCCCTGCGCGCCACCGCCACCCGCGCGGACCAGCCAGCCCTCCTGTACGTCGACGAAACCCATGAGCCACGCCCGGTGACCTGGTCCGAGCTGCGCCGTCAGGTCGGCTCCCTCGCCGCCGAACTGCGCGGCCTCGGCGTCCGCCCGGGAGACCGGATCAGCGGCTACCTTCCGAACATCCCCCAGGCCGTCGTCGCCCTCCTCGCCACGGCCGCCGTCGGCGGCGTCTGGACCTCCTGCGCCCCCGACTTCGGCGCCCGCAGCGTTCTCGACCGCTTCCAGCAGGTCGAGCCCGTCGTCCTGTTCACCGTCGACGGCTACCGCTACGGCGGCAAGGAGCACGACCGCCGCGACGTCGTCGCCGAACTGCGCCGCGAACTGCCCACACTGCGCGCCGTCGTCCACATCCCCCTCCTGGGCACGGAGGCGCCCGAGGGAGCCCTGGACTGGTCCGCCCTCACGGCCGCGGAGGAGGAACCCGTCTTCGAACAGGTCCCCTTCGACCACCCCCTGTGGGTGCTCTACTCCTCGGGCACGACCGGCCTGCCCAAAGCCATCGTCCAGTCCCAGGGCGGCATCCTGGTCGAACACCTCAAGCAACTCGGCCTGCACTGCGACCTGGGCCCAGAAGATCGTTTCTTCTGGTACACCTCGACCGGCTGGATGATGTGGAACTTCCTCGTCTCCGGCCTCCTGACCGGCACCACGGTCGTCCTCTACGACGGCAGCCCCGGCTACCCCGACACTGCCGCCCAGTGGCGCGTCGCCGAACGCACGGGAGCCACCCTCTACGGCACCTCGGCGGCCTACGTCATGGCCTGCCGCAAGGCGGAGGTCCACCCGGCACGCGACTTCGACCTTTCCAGGATCCAGTGCGTGGCCACCACCGGCTCGCCCTTGCCGCCCGACGGCTTCCGCTGGCTGCACGACGAAGTCCGCGACGACCTGTGGATCGCCTCCGTCAGCGGCGGCACCGACGTCTGCTCCTGCTTCGCCGGAGCCGTCCCGACCCTCCCGGTGTACACCGGCGAACTCCAGGCACCCGGCCTCGGCACCGACCTGCAGTCCTGGGATCCGGCCGGTCACCCCCTCATCGACGAGGTCGGCGAACTGGTCGTCGCCAACCCCATGCCGTCGATGCCGGTCTACTTCTGGAACGACCCCGGCGGCAGCCGGTACCACGACAGCTACTTCGACACCTACCCCGGCGTGTGGCGCCACGGCGACTGGATCACCGTCACCTCACGGGGCTCGGTCGTCATCCACGGCCGCTCCGACTCCACGCTCAACCGTCAGGGCGTACGCATGGGCTCCGCCGACATCTACGAGGCCGTCGAGCGCCTGCCCGAGATCAAGGAATCCCTGGTCATCGGTATCGAGCAGCCTGACGGAGGCTACTGGATGCCCCTTTTCGTCCATCTGGCCCCGGGAGCCGTCCTCGACGAGAGCCTCCTCAGCCGGATCAAACAGACCATCCGCGAACAGCTCTCCCCGCGCCACGTTCCCGACGAGATCATCGAGGTCCCCGGAGTCCCGCACACCCTCACCGGCAAACGCATCGAGGTCCCGGTCAAGCGCCTGCTCCAGGGAACCCCACTGGAAAAGGCGGTCAACCCCGGATCCATCGACAACCTGGATCTCCTCCACTTCTACGAGGACCTCGCACGCAAGCGAGCCTGACCACCCCTCGTGGAAACCGATCACTCGCCCACTCGGCCTCGGACATGACGAGCACGGCCGCCAAGGACCACCCGCCGTGACGATCACCACCGGACCCGTCGGGTGGCCACCTTCCACTGGACCACCGCTCTGAGCTGCGAGAATCCAGTGCTCTGCGGTCCACTTCCACTGTGTTCCGGACCCGTTGTCAGTGCTGTCGATTACTGTGAGTGAGCATTGATCGACTGCGCACACAGGGGGAAACATGGCACAGACGGACCACCAGACCATGCGACGCGTCCTGCGCCGTGAAATCGCCGGCACCATCGGCCTGCTCACCGACGAACACGACTTCCGTGCCATGCGGCGCTACCGCAGCTTCACTTTCGACGACCACGCCACCTACCTGAAACAGGTCGAGGACCTGCTCAAAACCCGCGCCCTCCAGGGCATCCACACCACGGTCGCCCTCTTCGACCCGCAGGAGTACGCCGAGTACTGCACGGTGAAGGGCCTCGACCCCGACGTCCCCGCCCACCGCACGCGCTTCACGGCGGAACTCGCGACGACCGGCCCCACCATCCCCTACGAGGGCCAGCCCCTGGCGGACCTCGTGCCCGCCCTCGTCGACGAAGCCGTCCGGCAGGCGACCTGGGAGTACGCGGCCACCCTCCTCGCGCGGCTCGGCGCCTGCGCGAGCTGCGGCGAGGACCTCGGCCGCGCCGCCTTCGGGCACGCCTCCGACCTCCTCGCCCGCATCCTCGACACCGCACCACCGGGCAACAGTCACCTCGTCTGCAGTGTCACGGGAACACCCGAAACCCTCGTCGCCGTCCTCCACGCCGACCAGGCAGTCAACGGCCCCGCAGCACTCGACGAGGCAGAAGCCCTCGAGTTCACCACCGTCCTCGCCCTCGGCCTCGCCACCCACAGCCCCGGCGGCCTGGTCATGCGCACCAGCAGCCAAGGCGCTCCCGACCGGATCTACGGATGGCGGCTGCGCGGCGACGGACTGGAACCGCTGACGGCCGGCGAGGTGTTCGACGCCTACTGCACCGACGTCGAGTCCGGAGACCTCATCTCGCCCGAGTCCGGCGTCGACTACTGCGAGCCGCCCGACCTCGGCCAGGAGGAACGGGAAGGACCGATGCCGGGCCACCACCACTGACACAGGAAACAACAAGGGGCGCCCCGCCCAAAAGGCGGAGCGCCCCTGTTCACCAGCCGAACGCCGGCCCGGGCCGACTACTCACCGGACAGCACGGCCTGCGCGGCGTTCCGCGCCTCCTCGGCGCTGTCCGTCGCGCGCGCGGCCGCAGCGGCCCGCTCGCACTGCGCCAACGTGTACTTCGCCAGAGTCGCCCGCACATAAGGAATCGACGCCGAACCCATGGACAGGGAGGTGACCCCCAGACCGGTCAGCACACACGCGAGCAGCGGATCGGACGCGGCCTCGCCACAGACACCACAGCTCTTGCCCTCGGCCTTGGCCGCCTCAGCGGACAGCGCTACCAGATCGAGCAGCGCGGGTTGCCACGGATCCTGCAGACGGGACACCGCACCCACCTGACGGTCGGCGGCGAAGGTGTACTGGGCGAGATCATTTGTCCCCAGCGACAGGAACTCGACCTCCTGCAGGATCGAACGGGCCCGTAGCGCGGCCGACGGTATCTCCACCATCGCGCCGAACTTCGCCTGCAGCCCCGCCGCCCGGCAGGCGTCCGCGAACGCCTTGGCGTCGGCGCGGTCGGCCACCATCGGGGCCATCACCTCAAGGTAGACCGGCAGCCCCTCGGCGGCCTTCGCGAGCGCCGCCAGCTGAGTGCGCAGGATCTCGGGGTGGTCCAGCAAGGTCCGCAGACCACGCACGCCCAGCGCCGGGTTCGGTTCGTCCGCAGGGGTCAGGAAGTCCAGCGGCTTGTCCGCCCCCGCGTCCAGCACGCGCACGACGACCCGCCCCTCGGGGAACGCCTCGAGCACCTGCCGATAGGCCTCGACCTGCTTCTCCTCGGACGGCGCGTTCTTACTGTCGTCGAGGAAGAGGAACTCGGTGCGGAACAGACCGACACCCTCCGCGCCCGCCTCGACGGCGGCCGGCACGTCGGCCGGTCCGCCGACGTTCGCCAGGAGCGGCACCTTGTGACCGTCGGCGGTGGCACCCGGCCCGGTCGAGGCGGCGAGCGCCGCCTTGCGCTCCGCTGCCGCGGCCTCGAGCTGTGCCTTCTTGTCCTCGCTCGGGTTCACGAAGATCTCGCCGGTGCTGCCGTCGACGGCGATCATCGTCCCCTCGGCGAGCTCACCGGCACCCGGCAGCGCCACGACCGCGGGCACGCCCAGGGCGCGCGCCAGAATCGCGCTGTGGCTGGTCGGCCCGCCTTCTTCGGTGACGAACCCGAGCACCAGCGTCGGGTCCAGCAGAGCCGTATCGGCCGGCGCCAAGTCCCGTGCAACAAGCACATACGGCTCGTCGCTGTCCGGAACACCCGGCATCGGGACGCCCAGCAGACGGGCGACGATACGATTCCGCACATCGTCGAGGTCGGCCACGCGACCAGCGAGGTACTCGCCGGCTCCTGCCAACAGCTCGCGGTAGGCGGCGAACGCGTCGTACACGGCACGTTCGGCCGTGCTCCCAACGGCGATGCGCCGGTCCACGTCCGCCATCAGCTCCGGATCCTGAGCCATCATGGCCTGTGCCTCAAGCACCGCCTGAGCTTCGCCCCCCGCCAGATTGCCGCGCGCAATCAAGTCGGCTGCCACAGCCTCCACGGCCTTACGGGCGCGCCCCTGTTCACGCTCCGCCTCCTCCGCCGGGATCTGCCTGGCGGGCGGTTCGAGCACCGCCGTTCCCATGTGCCGAACCTCGCCGATCGCCACACCGTGGCTCACGCCGACGCCTCGCAGCGTTGTCTCCATCTCACCCGTCTCCGATAGTGCGGCGGGTCCCGCCGCCGCGGTGGTAGTCCTACGTGCCGTCATACGACGGCTTCGGCGTCAGCGCCAGGAAAAGAGAACGTCACCGGTCTTCACGTCGCCGTCTTCACGCAGCTCGTCGAGGGCGTCGGCGGTGGCCTCCAAGGCCACGACCGGGCAGACCGCGGACTTGCCGGCCTCTTCCACCGCGACCGGGTTCCAGCGCACGATGCCCTGTCCGCGCGTCACGGTGTCGCCCTTGTTCACGAGGAGCTCGAAGCCCTCGCCGTTGAGCTGCACGGTGTCGATACCGAGGTGGGTGAGCACACCATGTCCATCGGCGTCTACCACCACGAAGGCGTGGGGGTGGAGGGACACGATGACCCCGTCCACGGGTGCGACGGCCTCGGAAGGCTCACGCACCGGGTCGATTGCCGTTCCCGGGCCGACCATGGCCCCGGAGAAGACCGGATCCGGCACGGCTGCCAGTCCGATGGCGCGACCTGCCAGCGGGGACGTCACGGTGGTCATGGGAAGCCTCCCAGGGGTGGAGATGTATATGGGCCGTCACTACCAGTCCCGGACGGCGCACCGTGCAGCAGCGTATGTCACATGAAGTGGCGGTTCCGCACGAGTGCTCCCGATCCGTGGTCTAGACCACCAGCCTAATGGATTTGCAACGGCTCGGCGCCCCCGTGTACAGTCGTACCCCTGCTTGGGGGTGAGTGACGCGAACGAGCGCGCTTAACCGGGCAGCATCCAACTTGTCAGATCCTATCTCTGGGTCTCCTTCTGCATGCCTGCGGGAGGGTGGTCAGAGGGAAGAAAAAACCCTGATAGAGTTTGGAAACACCGAAGGGAAGCGCCCGGAG
>NZ_JBNCAQ010000020.1:0-7316 GCF_049808595.1 Streptomyces aurantiaciflavus
TCCACGCGCTGGAGAAGGACATCCGCAGCTGGATCGCCATGTGGAACACCGATCCCAAGCCCTACGTCTGGACGAAGACCGCGGACGAAATCCTCGAACGCCTCGCCAGTTATCTGAACAGAATTCCCGACTCAGAAGACTAGGGCGTGTTCCGAAAGTAGCGTCGTCTGCCCGAAGGGCAGGCCCGGCGGCGTCTGGTGCGTGCGATCGCAAGGCGGAGGGTCGCCCCGATACTGGTTGTATCGGGGCGAGCCCGACAACGCGGCGAGCGTGCGTGCCAGGCGTCGCCGGGCAGACGGGACTTTCGAAACACGCCCCAGGTGAAGGCCCGGGCGGGTGACAGAACGGCGGACGCGCATGCCTGCGCGGGGAACCGCCGGCTCATCTTTCATATCTTCATACGATGATCGCTCCCGTACGCCGCCTCGCCGCCCTCTGTGCCCTGGCCGCCGCGCTCGCCGCCTGCGGCACGGACCAGGCACCCCGGGCCGCCCGCCCGGCCCCCGCTCATCCCTCACCCGCGCAGTCCCGCCCGGCCCCCGCCCAGCCCTCGCCCACGCCGTCCCGGCCGCCCACGCTGGCCCCCGGCCCGGCCGGCCTGACACCCGTCTTCTCGCACGCCCCCCGCACCGGCGACAAAGCCGTCGCCCTCACCTTCGACGCGGACATGACCGCCGACCAGGGGGCGCGGGCGGCGGCGGGCGAGCGGTTCGACAACCCGGAACTGATCGCGACGCTGCGGGCGCTGAAGGTGCCGGCCACCGTGTTCATGACGGGCCGGTGGGCCGAGGAGTACCCGGCGGAGGCCCGCGCGATCGGACGCGACCCGCTGTTCGAGGTCGCCAACCACTCCTACAGCCACTACGCCTTCACCGACGACTGCTACGGCCTGCCGACCATGCCCGAGGACCGGATGCGGGCGGACGTGGAACGGGCGTACGCGGCCTTCCGCGAGGCCGGGGTGCCGGACGCCAGGCCCTACTTCCGCTTCCCCGGCGGCTGCTACGACCGGCGGGCGCTGCGGGCGGTGAGCGGCGCCGGGGTGACCGCGGTGCAGTGGGACGTGGTGAGCGGGGACGCCTTCGCGACCGACGCGGACGCCGTGGCCCGGGACGTGCTGGACGGGGTGAGACCGGGCTCGGTGGTCGTCATGCACTGCACGCGCAGCGCCGCCCCCGCCACCGAGAGTGCGGTGCGCGTGATCGTGCCCGAGCTGCGCCGCCGCGGCTACCGGTTCGTGCAGGTGTCCGAGCTGATCGGGGCCGCGAACGGCCGGCGGTGAGCGGCGGGCCCTCTCGTACGCTGGAGGCATGAGCGAGGACGACGGCGACATCGGCTACTGCCTGATCGACGCGACCCGGCCGCCCAAGGCCGACGGACCGCCGTATGCGGACTGCGTGCTGTGCCGGGAGCCCACGGATTACCCGGAGTCGTACAAGGGGATCACGCTGTGCCCCGTCTGTATGGGGGTCCCCCCGCTCGAGCGAAGTCGAGAGTGGGGGAGGCAGGAGGCGCAGCGCACGGCGTGCTCGGGCTGAGCGGGCGGCTCAGGGCGACCTGCGGGCGGTGAGCGCGCAGGCCACGGCCGTCGCCGCGGCCGTGACGAGTGCCGCGGCGGCCAGGGGCAGCAGCGGCGGGTGAACCGTCGCGGACCGCGAGCCGGTGACCAGGCCGCTGACCGCCGCCTGCGCCGGGGAACCCGTCACCACCAGTGCCAGCAGCGCGGCGAGCAACAGCGTCGGGACCGCTCGACCCGGCGAGCGCAGCACCGGCCAGGCGGTGAGCGCGCCGACGGCCGTACCGAGCAGGGCGCAGGTCAGGGTGGCGAGCAGTCCGGCGGCGGAGGCCTGCGGGAGGGGGATCCGTTGCTGATGGTCGGCGCTCACGGGGTCGCTGATCAGGGCGACGACCGCCGTCGTGGCCGTACCGAGCAGGCCCGCCGCCCCCAGCGCGACCAGCACGGCGGCCAGGTGCGCCCGCACCGGCCCGGCCGCCGCGGCGACGACGGTGCGGGCGGCCGGGGGCTCGTTGGTCACACAGATCCGCACCAGCCAGGCCGCGACGGGAAGCAGGGCGGCCGCCGCGTAGCCGAGCGAGTCCAGCACGGGCTGGCCGCTCTGGACGCCGACGCCGAGGAAGACGGCGTGCAGGAGGACCGGCGGCAGCCAGCGCTGGGAGCGGACGAGCAGGGCGGCCTGGTAGCGCAGGAGAGCGGTCATGAACTGCCTTCACGGTCGAGCGGCTCGGACGCCGCGGCGACGCTCACCACGTGCCACGGCGGGCGGGCGGTGAGCAGGGCACGCAGCAGGACGTCGGAGTGGGAGGCGGGGACGGTGAGGCGGTGGGTGCCGGGGGCCGGTTCCTCGGCCTCGACGGCCAGGCGGCGCGCCTCCGCCGGCAGCGGCCCGGCGGGCGGACCCTGCACCTCGACGACCACGCGCGGCCCGGCGGGGACGGCGGGTGGTTCCGTACGGCGGTGGAGGGTGCCGTCGCTCACCGTGCAGGTGGCGTCGGCCGTGCCGGCGAGACGGCGGGGGTCGTGGTCGACGAAGACGACGGCGGCGCCGGCGGCCGTACGCTCGGCGACCGCCCGGTCCAGTTCGGCCCGCGCGTCGGTGTCCAGGCCGGTCCAGGCCTCGTCCAGGACGAGGAGTTCCGGGTCGGCGAGGAATGCCTGGGCCACGGCGACCTTCTGGCTGCTGCCCTTGGACAGGCGGGACAACGGCGTGCGCGTGTAGGGGGTGGCGCCGAAGCGGTCCAGCCAGTCACCCGCGGCACGCTCGGCGGCGGCACGGGTGAGGCCGTGGACGGTGCCGAGGTGAGTGAGGTAGCCGACCGCGGTGAAGGGGAGGGCGGCGGGGAAGCGTTCGGGGACGTAGGCGGTCCGGGGACGGCCGGTGACCCGGCCCGTGGTCGGAGCGTCGATGCGGGCGAGGAGACGGAGAAGGGTGGATTTGCCCGTGCCGTTGGCGCCCTGGACGCGGGTGAGGGTCCCGGGGGTGAGATGCAGGTTCACGTCGCGGAGGACCCAGGGGCCGCGGACGCCGTAGCGGCGGCCCACGTCGTCCAGACGTAATGCGCGTTCCATGGGCAGCATCTTCTCGTACGGGAGTCCAGTACCCTGCGCCGCGTGAGTGAGAGTCCCTTTCAGACCGAGCCGAACCCTCGTGACCGGGCCCCGCAGTTCGTGCTGCCCCTCGTCGTGCGGCTGGAGAAGACCGAGCCGCCCGCCCGTACCGACGCTCTCGAGACCGCTGCCCGCGCCGTGCTCGTCATGCTGAGCGATCCGCGCTCCGTCGGGGACGGGGAGTGGGCGCAGGCCGTGCGGGACTGGCAGGACGCCCGGATCCGGAAGGTCGTGCGGCGGGCTCGGGGGGCCGAGTGGCGGCGGGCCGGGGCGTTGCCGGGGATCACCGTGACCGGGAAGGCCGCGGAGGTGCGGGTGTTCCCGCCGGTGCCGTTGGACGGGTGGCCGAAGGACCTCGCGAAGCTGCAGGTGTCGGGGACCGACCTCGACGATCCCGAGACGCCGGCGGAGGCGGACCCGGGGGTGCCGGTGCTGTGGATGAGCCCGGAGGTGGAGATGTCGGCGGGCAAGGCGATGGCGCAGGCCGGGCACGGTGCGCAGCTCGCCTGGTGGGAGCTGTCGGACCAGGAGCGTGCGGCGTGGTGCGAGGCGGGCTTTCCGCTGGCCGTGCGGACGGCGGCGCCCGAGCGGTGGCGGGAGCTGACGGGGAGCGGGCTGCCGCTGGTGCGGGACGCGGGGTTCACCGAGATCGCGCCGGGGTCCTGCACGGTGGTCGCGGACCATCCGGCCCTGCGGGCCCGGTGACCGCACCCCGCGCCGAACCTCAAATGTTGCTCTGAAGGAGGGCGGCGGACGGTTCGGGCCCGGATGGCGGGGTCATATCCCCGTCACCACGGCGGGGGCCTGGGCGGAGGAGGGGACCATGACGCGACTCGGGACGGGAATCGGCTGGCGGCCGGAGATCGCGGACGCCGTGGAACGGATGCCGGGCATCGACTGGGTCGAGGTCGTCGCCGAGAACGTCTGCCCGGGGCACCTCCCCGACTCCCTGCTGCGGCTGCGCGAGCGCGGCGTCACCGTCGTCCCGCACGGCGTGTCGCTCGGGCTCGGCGGCGCGGACCGCCCCGACGCGGGGCGGCTGACGGCGCTCGCCGAGCGGGCCGAGGCGCTGGGTTCCCCGCTGGTCACCGAACACATCGCGTTCGTCCGCGCGGGCGGGCCGCTGACGGCCTCCCCGGCCCTGGAGGCCGGGCACCTGCTGCCCGTACCGCGCACCCGCGACGCCCTCGACGTGCTGTGCGAGAACGTGCGCATCGCGCAGGAGGCGCTGCCGGTGCCGCTCGCCGTGGAGAACATCGCCGCGCTCATCGCCTGGCCCGGCGAGGAGCTGACGGAGGGCCAGTTCCTGTACGAGCTGGCCGACCGCACCGGCGTACGGCTGCTGATCGACGTGGCCAACCTGCACACCAACCACGTCAACCGCGGCGAGGACCCGGCCAAGGCGCTCGCCGAGCTGCCGCTGGAAGCCATCGCCTACGTCCATGTCGCGGGCGGCTTCGAGCGCGACGGCGTCTGGCACGACAGCCACGCCCACCCGGTGCCCCGCCCGGTCCTCGACATCCTGACCGACCTCGCGTCCCGTGTCTCGCCGCCCGGGGTGCTGCTGGAGCGCGACGAGAACTTCCCCGAACCGGCCGATCTGGAGCGGGAGTTGGCGTCGATCCGGGACGCGGTGCGGGAGGGCGCCCGGATCCGGACCGTCTCGGAGACCTCGGGCGCCTCCGGCACCGCGGACTCGGACGGGACCGCTCCCGTGCGGTCCCACGTCCCCGTCGGAGCCCCGGAGGCGGTGCGCCAGCGCCTCGGCCTCGCGCAGGCCGCCCTGCTGTCGGCCCTGGTCGCCGGGACCCCCGCCCCCGAGGGTTTCGACCGGGTGCGCCTCGGTGTCCAGGCCCGGTCCCTGGCCGCCAAGCGGGCGGACGTGGTGGCGAAGGTCGCCCCGGAACTGCCGTCGATCCTCGGCAGCGGCTACCGGTCCGCTTTCCTCGCGTACGCCCAGGGGCACCCGATGCGCGGGGGGTACCGGCAGGACGCACTGGACTTCGCGGAGCGGCTGCTGCTGGGCGGGCAGTTGGAGGAGGGCCGGGTCCGGCGCGAGCTGCGCCGGTGGTGGCTGGACCGCTCGGGCCCCGCCCCGAGGCCGCGGTCGCGCTGGGCGCGGGTGGGGCGGGCGCTGGCCCGGCGGTGAGCGCCCGGCCCCGTCCGGCCGCGGACAGTCGTACCGACCGGGCGGCATCCCGAATGTGCCGGGGTTAACACCCGAGTAGCAGCAGGTCGCCCGGTGCCTCTTTCACCCCTGTTTCGCCCCTTATGCCGCCTACCGACAGCCCTCTGTTCGTCCCGGATGTCCGCCATCCAACCCTTCGCCCCTCTACGACAGTTGGCGTAGCGGCCGCAGTAATATGCCAATCCCGCACCCGAAGCACACTGGCGTGCGGTGCCGCAAGCAGGAGGCACCATGCGACCGCGACCCCCGATCAGGGGCAGAGGCATCTTCACTGGCACCGGGCTCATCATCACGGGCCTGGCGGCGACCCTCGTGGCACTGCTCTACCCGATCTGGTCGTACGAGGACGGGCCCGCGACGGACGCGGACGTCCTGAACGCGCAGACCGTGGCGACGCAGTACGGTCCGCTGTCCGCGCTCGACCGGGACTTCGTCACCAAGGTGCGGCTGGCCGGACTGTGGGAGCTGCCGGCCGGTCAGCAGGCGCAGCAGAAGGGCACCACCGAGGCCGTACGGGCGGCGGGGCGGCATCTCGTCGAGGGGCACACCTTCCTCGACGAGCGGGTGCGCAGCGTCGCCGCGCAACTCGGGCTCGCGCTGCCCAACGAGCCCACCGACCAGCAGAAGGGCTGGCTGGAGGAGCTGAACGCGGCTCAGGGCGTGGACTACGACCGGAAGTTCGCCAACATCCTGCGGGTGGCGCACGGCCGGGTGTTCTCCGTGGTCGCACAGGTGCGGGCCGGCACCCAGAACGCGCTGGTACGGCAGCTCGCCGACGACGCCAACACCACCGTCCTGGACCACATCACGGTCCTGGAAGCCACCGGATACGTCGACTTCGACGCGCTGGCCCGGCAGTTGGCGGTCGGCAGCAGCGCGCCGCCGGCCAACTCGCCCTCCCCGCCGTGGTCGGTGGCCGACCCCGGCCAGGTCGTGCCGGTCACGCCGTCGCCGTACCCGAGCTACACGCTCCCGCCGGCCGCGACCGGTCCGCCACCGCAGGAGGGTTCCTGAGGACCGGCCGGCCGGGACGAAGCGAAGCGGAACGTCACATACCCACAACGCTCGGTCCGGATTGTGAACAAGGCATGGCGTTTCCCTGTGTGTCTGGCATAGAAAAACGGCATGTTCTGGGTCCTTCTCCTGCTGCTGGCCTGGGCCGTCGCCGGCGCGGCGTGCACACGGCTGTGCCTGGCCGCCGTCCGTGCGGCGGCCGTCGACACGGACGCGGGCCAGGGACATGATCTGACGCTCTACGAGGCGGCGTTCCTCTCCGGCGGCCCGGGCCGGGTCGCCGACCTCACCCTGGTGTCCATGGCACGGCAGCGGCGGCTGCTGCTCGCCCACACCGGCTGGGCCACCGTCGTGGACCCGCGCGGCCGTGACGAGATCGAACGGTCGGTCATAGGGGCCATCGGGCCCGAGGGCCAGTCGCGGATCGCGCCCGTGCGGGCCGCCGCTGCCGCGGCGGACGCGGTGCGCGGCCTCGCCGACCGCCTGGTCAACGCCGGTCTCGCCGTGCCGGACGGTGCGCGTACGACGGTCGCGGCCGGGGTGCGGCAGGTGCGGGGCGCCGCGCTGACCGTGCTCACGCTGGGCGCCGTCGCGCTGCTGATGCCCGCCCCCTCGGACATGCCGCGCACCCTGGTCGCCCTCTGGTTCGCGCTGCCCCTCGCACTCACCCTGAGCTGCCTGGCCATCGCCCGGGTCGAGGTCCATCCGTACTCGCGCTGGGCCTCCCCGGCGGGACAGCGGCTGCTGGGCACACTGGCCCGGCACGCCGACCGTGACGGCGGCGACGACCGCACGTACCTGACCTCCGTGGCGGTACGCGGGATCCGGGCCGTCGGCGAACCGGACCTGCGGGCGGCCTTCGCACACCGCGAGCCGCACGGACGCGACTGAGGACGGCCGCGGTACCGAGCCCCCGCGGCATCGCGGCGGCTCGGGACCGCGGCCGGCCGTACGCGCCCGGGGTCAGGGGCCGGTCCGGGGTGCGGG